>DATABX010000136.1:0-6587 GCA_036259335.1 Actinomycetota bacterium | reverse complement strand
CGATGATGCCCCGGGCCCTCAGCTGCTTAAGCGCGCGAGGTGCCTCTGTTGCTACAAGAATCAGCCAGCAAGCTCCCAGAGCCAGCAGATACGCGGTGGCTCCGGCATCGCCGAGAACCACGTACACCGCCACCCCGGCGGCCACGATCACCCCGATCCGCATCGCGGCGTACCTGGTTACCTCCGGCTCGAAGGTGGAGTCTCCGAACTTGCGAAAAACGTGCGACCGGACGTACCCGACCACGTACACCGCGGCAGCCAGGCACCCGACGAGCGCGCCGACGGCCGGGCCGGTACCCCCGGCGCCCAGGGCGACGATGGCCGACAGGGCGCCGACAGTGATCGCCTTCACCAACACCCGGCGAGCCGTAGCCGAAAGCGGCTCTTTGACCGGGACCTCTGGCTCGACGGCCTCCGGCTCGGTAGGCGGACCCACGGCCTCAACCGCGTGTTCAGTTGACTTTGTCTTTTCCATAAGTCCTGTAGAGCCTCAAAACTCCTGCTGCGCCGCCCATCAGGGCGAAGACAAAAAGGAAGATCACCCGAGTGTTCAACCAGCTGTCTATCAACCAACCCAAAAAAGCGCCCACGGCGGTCGTGGCGACAAGTTCGAACGCCAACCCCATCGCGTTCCCGTAGTGCGACGTTATTGGAGGCTTGGAGTTGTTGGGCATCAGCTCGGTCTACACATGTTGCCCAGGCGCGAAATGCCGCTCGCGAGTCCGAGAAACATCAAAAACGGACCGTGAACTGTCCACATAGTAGTCGGAGATTGAAGTTGCGGGCAAGTGGTCCTCGTTCGACGCGTGGAGCCTCGATCAGAAAGAGCGGCCGCTCAACTTGGGCAGAGCCGTGTACAACACCATTCCCAGCGCCGCCGCCGCGAAGGGAAGCATGTACACGGGGGCAAAGGACAGCGCGAGTGTCATTCCCGCAATCACCGCGGTCCATGCATACATGATCAGAACCGCCTGGCGGTGCCCGTGACCCAGCTCGAGCAGGCGGTGGTGCAGGTGCTCTTTGTCGGGGTGGAACACCGGGAGCCCCTTCTTGGCCCGGCGAACGATCGCCAGGGCGGTGTCGAGCAGGGGGATCGCCAGGACGATCAACGGGATCGCCAGGGGCAGGTAGAAAAGGAAGGCCGCCGAGATGTCCGACTGGTTCTGCGTCGCGGAGCGGCCGACGCCGGCCACGGTCGAGGTGGCCAGAAGAAACCCCAGCACCATGCTGCCCGAGTCGCCCATGAAGATTCGGGCCGGGTTGAAGTTGTAGCGCAGGAACCCCACCGTTATCCCGACGATCACCGCCGACAGCAGGGCCGCAGTCGGCTCCGGGCCGGTCAGGCCCTGGGCGCTCAGCTGGTAGGTGTAGACGAAGAAGGTGGCGGCCGCGATCGCGGTCACCCCGGCCGCCAGGCCGTCCAGCCCGTCCATCAGGTTCACTGCGTTGACGATCAGAACGATCCAGGCGATCGTCGCCAGCGCCGAGACGTCGGGCGACATCGATAGCGCTCCCACACCCCGGAACGGAACCCGGAAGTACTCGAGCCTGACGCCGCTGAGGAAGACGAAGCCGGCCGCCATCAGCTGGCCGGCGAGCTTCACCGGGGCACTGATGCCTTTGAGGTCGTCGACCACTCCGAGGCTGAAGATGATCCCGGTGCCGATGACGATGGCGAACAACTCCGGGGCGGGCCACACGAACAGCGGGCGGAAGTAGGCGGCGAAGGGCTGCTGCAGCGCGGCGAACCCCAGGGAGGCCAGGAACCCGACGAACATGGCGGCACCGCCGAGGGTGGGGGTCGGCACCGCATGGACCTTTCGGTCGTTGGGGACATCGACTGCGCCGACCTTACGGCTCAACCTCAGCACTACCGGGGTGACGAGATAGGTAACGAGGCCGGCAACGATCAGGACCATCAGGTAGCGGGACACGGGCGACATTCTATTCCGCGGCTCCGAAGGTGCCGGAAAACCTGGTTTGACCGTTTCCGGTCGCAGGCTTACCGTTCGGTCATGGACAATCACTGGCCGGCCCTCGAAGCGACCGATCCCGACGTCGCCGAGCTGATCGTCTCCGAGGCGAAACGTGAAGGCCGGACCATCCGGCTGATCCCCTCGGAGAATTACGTCTCCGAGGCCGTGCTGGCCGCCACCGGCTCGCTGCTCACCAACAAGTACTCCGAGGGCTACTCCGGCCGGCGGTACTACGAAGGCCAGCAGTTCATCGACCCCATCGAGGACCTGGCGGTGCAGCGAGCCAAGGACCTGTTCGGCGCCGAGCACGCCAACGTCCAGCCCTACTCCGGCTCACCGTGCAACCTCGCGGTCTACCTCGCCTTCCTCGATCCCGGTGACACGGTGATGGGGATGGCCCTTCCATCCGGCGGGCACCTGACGCACGGCTGGAGCGTCTCCGCCACTGGCCGCTGGTTCCGGGCGGTCCAGTACGGGGTGCGCAAGGACAACCACCTCATCGACTACGACGAGATGAGGGACCTCGCCAAAAAAGAGAAGCCCAAGCTGATCTGGGCCGGCGGCACCGCGATCCCCCGCCAGATCGACTTCGAGATCTTCGCCGACGTCGCCCGGGAGGTCGGAGCGGTGTTCGCCGCCGACATCGCCCACATCGCCGGGCTGGTCGCCGGAGGAGCCCACCCGTCTCCGGTCCCGTTCGCCGACGTCGTGACCACCACCACCCACAAGACCCTGCGCGGACCGCGGGGCGCCATGGCGATGTGCCGGTCCGAGCACGCCAAGGCGATCAACTTCGCGGTCTTCCCCGGTCTGCAGGGCGGCCCGCACAACCACACCACCGCCGCCATCGCGGTGGCCCTGAAGGAGGCGGCGCAGCCGGAGTTCTCAACCTACGCGCACCAGATCGTCGCCAACGCGAAGGCCCTGGCCGCGGCGTTGATCGAGCGGGGCTTCGACCTCGTCTCCGGCGGCACCGACAACCACCTGATCCTCATCGACCTCACGAACAAGGGAGTCTTCGGCAAGCCGGCGGCCAAGGCCCTGGACCGGGCCGGCATCGAGCTGAACTACAACACGGTCCCGTTCGACCCCCGCAAGCCCTTCGACCCGTCGGGCATCCGCCTGGGCACCCCGTCGGTCACCACCAGGGGGATGAAGGAGCCGGAGATGGAGCTGATCGCCGGGTGGATCGACCAGATCGTCTCATCCCCGGAGGACGACGACCTCGCCGAGAAGGTGTCGGCCGAGATCTCCGAGCTTTGCCGGAGCTTTCCGGCGCCCGGGACGATCAGCCCCTAGCGGCTACTCCGCCTTCGGCACCACGAGGGGGTGCCAGGTCTGCCGCCCGACAGATCCGGGCCCGGGTGAGTCCGAACAACTGCTGGAAGTTGCGGACCGCTTGCTCGGTTGCCGGACCGACCCGTCCCGAGCCGTCGGGATCGAGGCCGCATCCCCCGACCCGAGTGGCCGTTTGGCCTCAACTTGTGGGGGGAGAAGGGCCCAATGGCCCATCCACCGCAATCTCCGCCCACACCAGCCGGTTCTGATGGTCCAGCCCCCAGCTGCGGCACAGGCGGTCCAGCACCAGGACCCCGTAGCCCCGCTCCCGGCCGACAGCCCGGCTCCGGACGCTATCCAGGTCGTAGAGGGGACCGGGCTGGCTGACCTCGATACGGACCACGCCCGGGGCGCGTTGAATCTCGACGCCCATCTCGGCGTCCTGGTCGTCACAGCCGTGGCGTACGACATTGGCGACGAGTTCGGTCAGCACCAGCGATACCGCCGCCAAGTCCGACCCTGCCAAGGGGACGGAGAGTCGCCTGAGAGTGCCACGAGCCTGTGCCACGGAATCCGACTTGCACAGAAGGCGCTCACGCAGATGCTCCAGAACCACCCTCCTGGTGGCCAAGCAAGAAAGTAGGCTTGGTCGCCTATGATTGGTGCCCCGAAACGTGAAGCCGTAAGCATGTTGATTTCAGCCAGATAGGGGACGCTGCTTGACCAACCAGGACCACGAAAAAAAGCTCGAAAACGCTCGGTCCCTACTGGAGAGCGTCACCCTGCT
This sequence comes from Actinomycetota bacterium, assembly GCA_036259335.1. Classification (GTDB taxonomy): domain Bacteria; phylum Actinomycetota; class CADDZG01; order JAHWKV01; family JAHWKV01; genus JAJCYE01. The sequence goes on along the minus strand of DATABX010000136.1, from coordinate 2,546 downwards.
GGAGGTTGTGGCAGCCGAGCGGGAGGCAAAGGCCGGCAGCCTGATGGAGTCCCTGATCGACGACGGGCTTCAGCCGGAGGAGGTGGCCGAGCGCCTGGACATCTCAGAGCGGTCCGTCGAGACGATGCTCAACCGGGACGAGCCCAAACCCCCTCACGAACGCATCGGCATATCGCAGGAGAGCATCGACAACCTGGACCCGATCAACACCGCCGAACCGAAGGTCGCCAACTGAACGGCGGCAGCAGCTAGCAGTCGCTAGGCCTCGGCCCGGCACTCCTCGCTCTCGATCTGGTGGATCTGGTTCACGCGGGGCTGGTGCCGTCCTCCCTCGAACTCGGTGGTGAGGAAGATCTCCGCAATTTCGTTGGCCATGTAGGGGGTGACAATCCGGGCCCCCATTGCCAGGACGTTGGCATCGTTGTGGAGCCGGCACATTTTCGCCGTCCACAGCTCGTTGCACAGAGCTGCCCGGACGCCGTGGACCTTGTTGGCTGAGATCTGCTCGCCCTGGCCGCTGCCGCCCAGCACGATGCCCCGCTCCGCCTGACCCTTCGCCACTGCCCGGGCGGCCGCAGCGCAAAACGCCGGGTAGTCGACGGACTGTTCGGAGTCGGTGCCGAAGTCCTGGACTTCGTGGCCCTTCTCCCTGAGGTAGGCCACCAGCGACGTCTTCAGCGGAAAGCCGGCGTGGTCGGAGGCGATTGCGATCTTCACGGCGCCACTCTAACAAGGCAATTCGAATCCTGAAGGCGCCAGGTGAGCAAGCGCACCACCGATTGGAAGCTAACGCAGGATTCGCGGCTCCCCGAGCATGGAGATGACCGTGGAGGGCGGTGCGTTAAGCGTGCCGCCGTCGACGTAGATACCGGGACCGTTACCCAGGTCGAGCAGCACTTCCTGAAGCACTGCGCCGGTCGGGTTGCCGCTGGGGTTGGCGCTGGTCGCCACCAGTGGGCCGCAGTCCCGCAGCAGCTCGAGGGTGAACGGGTGGCTGGGGATGCGCAAGCCGACCGTGGTTCCGTCGCCGCCGATGTCGGGAACGTCCTCGGTGGTGCGCACGACGATCGTCACCGCTCCCGGCCAGCTCTTCATCGCCATCTCCAGGGCGTCCTTGTCGAACTCGCCCAGGGTGCGAGCCGTCTTGATGTCCGGAACGTCCTCGGTGGAGCGCACGACGATGGTCACCGCTCCAGGCCAGCTCTTCATCGCCATCTCCAGGGCGTCCTTGTCGAACTCGCCGAGGGTGCGGGCGGTTCGAATGTCGGGAACCAGGATCGGCAGCGGCTTGGAGCGCGGCCGGCCCTTGAGCTTGAAGATCTTGTCCACCGCCTTCGGCCGGTCCAGGCGCGCGGCCAGCCCGTACACCGTGTCGGTGGGGATGACTGCGACGCCGCCCTCCTCCAGCACCTTGGCGGTCTTGTGCAGAGCGGTGCGGGACTTGCTCGAGACGATGGTAGCTATGGCTTCCGCCCTTCCACGAACCGGGGCCGTCCGGCCAGGTCGTTGGTGATCCGAACTTCATCGTAGCGCCGGGCGAGGAAGATCTTCAGGTCCTTCCACTGTTCGGTGCCGGCCGTCTCGAGCGCCAGGCGGCCGCCCGGCGTCAACCACTCGTGGGCCTCCCGGATGATGTGGATGCAGGTCGCCATCCCTTTGTCGCCGGAGAGCAGAGCCATCTCGGGCTCGTGGTCCCGCACCTCCACCGGAGCCCGGGAGAACTCGTCCTGCGACAGGTACGGCGGATTGGACACGATCAAGTTCAGATTTCCCTTCTCAGGTTCGGGCAGCGGCTCGAACAGGTCCCCGAACAGCAGCTCGACGTTGGTCAGGCCGGTCTGCTCCAGGTTGCGCTCAGCCCACGTCAGGGCATCTTCGCTGATCTCGGTGGCCCAAACGCGGCAATCAGGCCGCTCGGTGGCCAGGGACAGCGCGATGGCGCCCGAGCCGGTCCCGATGTCGACCACCTTCGGAGCTTCGACGCCCTCCAGGAGCTCCAGACACCTCTCGACCAGCATCTCGGTCTCCGGCCGGGGCACCAGGACCCCTCGCCCGACCTTCAGGGCCAGCTTGCGGAACGCCTGGACACCGGTGATGTACTGCAGCGGCCGGCCCGAGCACCGCGAGGCGACCATCTTGTCCAGCTCGGTGGCCTGGGAGATGGTCACCGGGCGGTCCACACCGGCGTAGAGGTCGCTACGGCGCATCTTGAGGAAGTGGCCCACCAGGATCTCCGCCTCGTTGCGGCCGCCCGGAATCCCCGAGGCCTCCAGGTCGGCGGTCGCCCGGTCGAGCACCGCTCCGACGGTCAGCTTCACGGCTGTCTAGGTCCCCGCCAGCTGCTCGGTACGGTCCTTGGTGATGAGCGCGTCGATGAACCGGTCGAGGTCGCCGCTCATCACCTCGGGAACGTTGTGGACCGAAACCTTCACCCGGTGGTCGGTGACCCGGTTCTGCGGGAAATTGTAGGTGCGGATCTTCTCCGAGCGGTCGACGCTGCGGACCTGGCCCTTGCGGGCAGCCGAATCCTCGGCCGCTCGGCGGTC
>DATABX010000135.1:0-10590 GCA_036259335.1 Actinomycetota bacterium | reverse complement strand
GGGCCGGCGCAGGGGCGGGGGCGGGTGCCTCCGGCGCGGGCTTGGGCGCTTCCGCCGCAGGGGCCGGTGCGGGCGGTGCGGGGGCCGGCTCGGGAGCGACGACGGGGGCCGGTGCGGGCGGTGGGGGCGGCGCCGGCTCGCGGTGCAGCGGCACCAGCTCTTCGTCGACTTCGATCACCTTCGTCGCCGCAGCCTGGAGCTTGGTCTGCCTTTTGTCCCCCACGCTGGCGCTCTTGTCGATGAAGACGACCGACAGCCCGCCGAGCATGAGAATCAGGACGCCGATGACGATCGTCGAGACCGGGGGCATATTGTGGCGCGTCAAGCGCAGAGAGTGTTTAGGCATTGGCCAAGAAGTGTACCTGAGTTAACGGAAGTTAAGAAGGGTTAGGGCTGCTTAATTTCGACCTTTTCAATGGTAACCGCGGATGTTGGTTTAGATTGCTCACCGTTTTGCATTTCTGTCTCCACCGCGTTCAGCTTGTCGACGGTGTCCAGCCCGGTGACGACCCGTCCGAGAACCGCGTACTCCGGAGTCAGCCGGTCGGCGGCAGCGTCGGAGGGGACGATGAAGAACTGGCTGCCGGCGGTGCCTGCGGGCTCAACCGCCGACTTAGCCATTGCCACGGTCCCCCGCACGTAGCGGAAGCCGGGCGGTACCGGGTCCACGGTCTTGGTGGCCGGACCTCCGGTACCGTCGCCGTTGGGATCGCCGCCCTGGATCGCGAAGTCCTCCACGATCCGGTGGAAGGTCAGCCCGTCGTAGAAGCCCTCGTTGGCCATGCGGATGAAGGCAGCCACCACGTTGGGTGAGGTGTCGGAGGCCAGCTCGATCTGCAGCTCGCCTTCGGAGGTGGTCATGGTCGCCAGCGGCTTGGAGGGGTCGGCGGGGACCTCGGCCGTCGTCGGACCTGTCGGGCTGGCCGACGGCGTCGGGGTCGGGGCGGCCTCCGGGTCCTCGTCGTTGCCGGTGTCCTGGTTGACGAACAGGAACGCCAGGACCACCGCCGCCGCCAGGCCGAGCAACAGGAAGGTCTTCTTCCGCTTCCTGGCCAGAGCCGCCTTGCGCTCCTGTTCCTGCTTGAGCCTACGAAGTTCCTTCTGGCGCTGGCGTTTTGGGTTCGGCGCGTTGTTCATCGGTTTCTGGCCTCCTGGAGCAACGCACGCGCGTCGCCGTCGATATCTCGCAATCTCGGGTGGCCGCCCCACCCTCCCAGCCGATCCTCGGTGAACCTGGTCGAAATGCCGGACGCAGGCAGGAGAGCTGTCCGGGGGATTCTACTAGGCCTCTAGCGCGTGAGGTCTCGCGCCGAGAACAGGCGCAGGGCTGCGAGGAGCGCCGCTGCGGCGATCGCCAGCAGAACCGCCGGGTGAAAACCCGGAGCGGCACCTCTAAGAATGTCCGCCGGAGCGAAGTAGTAGAAGGGGCTCAGGTAACGCAGAAACCCGGCGCCGTCGAACAGCAGTCCCAGAAAGTTCACGAAGAACGCCCCCACCACCACGCCGACCGACAGCCCCAGCGCCCGGGCTCTAAGGCTCGACCGGGAGGAGATCAAAAAGGCAACCATCGAGAAGGCGACAAACAGGCAGGCGGCGGTGGCGAACATTCGAACCATGGCTCCCAGCGGCACCTCGTCGACGTCGCTCAAAGTTGCCCGGGCCAGCAGCAGGGAGATCAGGCCGCTCAGCTCGACCAGCAGAACCGCCACAACGGCGGCGGCCATCTTGGACCGCAGGTAGGCCGGACGGCTGACCGGGCGGGACAGCACCAGGTCCAGCGTGCCCCGCTCGGACTCGGTCGGAACGCTGACTGCGATCGTCAGGGCCGCGAGGGTCTGGAGGGTCAGTGAGATCGGGTGCATGATCGCCGAAGACACCCATCCGATGGGACTGAAGAAGTCGAGCGTCCCCCCGGTGATCGCCTCGAGCGCCTTGGGCGGGTTCTCGAAAAAGCCGCCTCCGCCTCCGGGAGCAGCGAAATCCTGGGCGAAGGCCGCGGTGCCGGCAAGGCTCAGGTACAACATCACTGCAACGCCGGCGCAGGCAACGATAAGGGTCTTGCGGCTGAGGACGAGCGCCTGCCGGAACACCTGCCGGTTCATGCCTGGTCCTCCTCGAAGATCTCGAAGAACGCCTCGGACAGGCTCACCGGCTCGGCTACGAAGTCCAGCGGGTTGGCCGGGGCGATCCACCGCAGAAGCGGCCCCATGTCGCCGGTGACGTCGAAGCGGTAGCGGGGGCCGTTGACCATCACGTTGCTCACTCCCGGCACCCGGCTCAGCCCGAGCGGCGCCGGCTCCCGCAACTCCAGCTCGCAGTGCCGGACCCTCTCGCCGGTGAGCTCGGTGGTTTCGCCCAGCTTGATGAGCTGGCCCCTTTTGATGATCGCCACCCGGTCGGTCGCCAGCTCGACCTCGGACAGGATGTGCGAGGAGAGCAGCGCCGTCCCTCCGCGCTCCCGGTGGCCTACCAGCAGCTCCAGGAACCGCTCCTTCATCACCGGGTCCAGCCCCTCGGTCGGTTCGTCGAGGATGGCCAGGAGCGGGTCGTGCTGGAACGCCTGGATCAGCCCGATCTTCTGCTTCATCCCCCGGGAGTAGAACCGGATCTGGCGGTCCAGGTCGCGGTCGGTCATCTCGAAGTGCGCGCACAGCTCTTCCCTCCGAGTGGGTGGCCGGGCGTGGATGCTTCCGAGGTACTCGAGAACCTGCCTGCCGGTCAGGTTGGGCCACATCCCGAACTCGCCGGGAAGGTAGCCGACCTCGCTCAGCAGCTCCTCCCGGCTGGTCAGGACCTCCTTGCCGAACAGGCTGACCCGGCCCGACGTAGGAAAGACGAAGCCCAAAAGGCACCGGATGGTCGTGGTCTTGCCGGCGCCGTTGGGCCCGAGGTAGCCCATCACCTCGCCGGCTTCGACCGTGAGCGACACGTCGTTCACTGCCGTCACCTCGCCGAACTGCTTGGTGAGCCGTTCGATGCCGATAACCGGCGGAAGGCTCATCCCGGCAGGCCCGACTCGTCCAGCCTGCCCATCAGGTGCAGCAGCAGCCCATCGAGGATGTCCTTCTCGGAGACCACCACCTGGTCGAACTGCCAGCGCCTCATGATCCGGGAGAGGATCGCCGCCCCGGCCACGATCACGTCGGCCCGTCCCTCCGGAAGCACCGGGATGCGGGAACGCTCGGCAAGGGTCATCCGGGCCAGGTTGCGGTAGAGGGCGTCGAGCGACTCCCGCCGGATCCCGGCCCGGTCGACCGACTCGGGAACGTACCGGTCCAGTCCCAGGTGGATGGCGGCCAGCGTGGTGACCGTCCCTCCCAATCCAACGAAGATCGCGCCGGAGATGCGGGGAATCTGGTCGTCGACCGGGGCGAGCATCCCGTCGATCGCCGACTCCATGGTCAACATCTCCTCGGTGGCCGGCGGGTCGGAGACCAGAAAGCGCTCGGTCAGCCGCACCGACCCGATATCCAAAGAGGTGCGGCCTGCGATCTCCGAGGAGGGCACCCCCATCACGAGCTCGGTGGATCCGCCGCCGATGTCGCACACCAGGCAGCGCTGGGCGAGCAGGTTGCCGGTGGCCCCCCAGAACGACAGGCGGGCCTCCTGGTCGCCGGTGAGGGCGACGGCGGGCGCGCCGGCCAGCTTCTCGGCGGCTTTCAGGAACTCGTCTGAGTTGCGAGCGTCCCGGACCGCGCTGGTGCCGGCGACCGTCAGCCTCTGGACCCCGAACTCGCCGCACACCGAGCAGAACTCGGCGATGGCGGCGAGGGTGCGCTTCATCGGCCCCGGCTGGATCACCCGTTCGGAGTCGACGCCCTCGCCGAGGCGGGTGAAGGTGAGACGCCGGTCCAGCTCCCGGTAGGAGTCGCCCTGCTCCTCGGCGATCAGCAGGCGGGTGGTGTTCGTGCCGACGTCGATTGCGGCAAACCTCATACGCAGGGCGTCTCCGGGTCCGTCCAGCTGAGCCGCTTCAAAACCTCGGCCCCCGCCGGGTTGTCTCCCCGCACCAGGTGGTGTGCGGTGTGGGCGTGAAGGCACTTTATCCGCTCGGGCCCGCCCCCGGGGTGGGAGGTCTTCCCCAGCTTGTCAAGCGCATCCCGCTCGGCGACGTAGGCCTCGGTCGACGCCCGCATCGCTGCCAGGAGCTCCGGGTCCTCGGCCAGCCGGCGGTTCAGCTGGGCCATCCAACCCGAGGACTCGAGCCCGCCGATCCCGGCGGACAACTTGCGGCAGCTGAGCCAGTACAAGGTGGGGAACGGGGTGCCGTCGTCCAGGCGCGGGAAGGTCTCGAGCACCTGTGGTTTGCCGCACCCGCACCGGCGGGCGACGCGCCAGCGCCCACGCGGTTCCCGGCCAAGCTGAGCCTTGACCGACGCGTGGTCCTGTGTGGAAGGGGGGATCACTTTGAGAGGGGGGACATCCGGGTCGGCCGGATACCGGATGGCGCTACTGGCGCTTGGAGTCCCGCTGCCTGCGGACATCGGCCAGACGCTCCTGAGACTCGCGCATGAACCTCTTCAGCTTGGCCTCGAACTCCGGATCCCTGCCCGAGCGAGCCCTGGTCGACTGCTCCTCCCAGGACGGGTCCGCCTGCTTGATCGACAGATCGATCTTTCCATCCTCTTTGATGGCGACGACCTTGACGTTGACCTTGTCGCCTTCCTTGAGATGCTCCTTGATGTCCTTGACGTAGTTGCGGTCTACCTCCGAGATGTGGACCAGGCCGGTCTCGCCTGCGCCGATCTGTACGAAGGCTCCGAAATCCGCCAGCCGCGTGACCGTGCCTTCGACAATTGCTCCTACTTCTGCCAAATAGTCCCCCAAATTAGAAAACTCGTGAACGAACGGTGCCGTGACCTAATCGTACCCTGATAAAGGCGGTGCGGCACAAGAAGCTCAGTACTCGAAAGAAACTGCCGGGGGCGCAACCTTCAGCGGGCCGGCGGCGGAGCCGTCAGGAGTTGTCCAGCAGGTTTTTGATCCACTCCGCAACCCGCTCCCGAAGCCCCTTGGGCTCCGGTTCGGTGGCGGCGGCCGGGGCTGCCGGCGCCGGGTCGGGGACCACCAGGTACGAGGTCTCGCCTGGCCTCACGACGCCCAGCTGCTCGCGGGCCAGCTTCTCCATGTAGGCGACGTCGCTGAGGCGGTTCAGCCGCCCGGTGAGCTCGCCGTTTCGCTGCTTGAGGGCGTCGACCCGGGACTGCAGCTCGTCGACCTGCTGGTGCTGGCGGACCGCCTGGCGAGCCGGGGCCACCCCGGTAAGCGCAAGCGCGCCGACGACCAGCCCGACGGCCCCCATGCGGAACCGGGACTTCAGGTGCTTTGGGGACGCCATCTGGGAAATGCCTCCGACCCGGCGTAGCGGGCGTCGTCGCCGAGCTTGGACTCGATCCTCAACAGCTGGTTGTACTTGGCCACCCGGTCGGAGCGGGCCGGGGCGCCGGTCTTGATCTGCCCGGCGTTGTAGGCCACCGCCAGGTCGGCGATCGTCGCATCCTCGGTCTCGCCCGAGCGGTGGCTCAGCATGGAGAAGTAGCCGTGCCGGGCGCCGAGCTTGATGGTGTGCGCGGTCTCGCTGAGCGTGCCGATCTGGTTGACCTTGATGAGGATGGCGTTTGCCGCCTTGCGCTCGATGCCCAGCAGGACCTTCTCGAAGTTGGTGACGAACAGGTCGTCCCCCACCAGCTGCACCCGCTCCCCGAGCTCGCCGGTGAGGTGCTGCCACCCCTCCCAGTCCTCCTCGTCGAGCGGGTCCTCGATGCTGACGATCGGGAACCTGTCGAGCCAGCCCCGGAACAGCTCGGTCATCTCGCCCGAGTCCAGCTCCAGCCCCTCGCCGGCCAGGTGGTACCTGCCGTTGCGGTAGATCTCCGACGCCGCGACGTCCATGGCGATGGCGATCTCGTCGCCGGCCGAGTAACCGGCGCCCTCTATCGCCTGCACCAGCAGCTCGATCGCCTCCTGGTTGCTGGCGAGGTTGGGGGCGAAGCCGCCCTCGTCCCCGATGCCGGTGGATAGCCCGTTGCCGAGCAGGACCTTCTTGAGCACCTGGTAGACCTCGGCCCCCATGCGCAGGGCCTCGGAGAACGACGCCGCCCCGTGGGGGACGATCATGAACTCCTGGATATCGACGTTGTTGTCGGCGTGGGCGCCGCCGTTCAGCACGTTCATCAGCGGCACCGGCAACAGGTTGGCGTCGGCCCCGCCCAGGTAGCGGAACAGGTCGAGCCCGACCTCGTCGGCTGCGGCGTGGGCCACGGCCATGGATAGAGCGGTGGTGGCGTTGGCGCCGACCTTCGACTTGTTGTCGGTGCCGTCCAGCTCCCCCATCAGCCGGTCGATCGCCCGCTGGTTGGTGACGTCCATGCCCAAAAGCGCGGGGCCGAGCACCGAGTTCAACGCCTCGACCGCCTTGAGGACGCCCTTTCCGCCGAAGCGGTCACCGCCGTCGCGAAGCTCGACCGCCTCGAATTTCCCGGTCGACGCGCCGGAAGGCGCGGCCGCCCTTCCGTGGGCTCCCGAGTCGGTCCAGACCTCGGCCTCGACGGTGGGGTTCCCCCGGCTGTCGAGTATCTCGCGTCCAATTACGGCATCAATCATGGCCAAGTTATAACTCCTTTAACAGCGCCGGCGGCGCATCTGACATCTTCCGACCCGTCTAGCCGGGCGGTGCGAGGGCCTGACCCAAGCCGGGCGGGGCTTCGGCGGTCGACTCGAGCTGCTCCTTTTTGAGACCGGCGTCCTGGGCGAGGTGTTCGGCCTGGTCGTCCGATCCGTTGTGCGCCTGCACCTCTGCCTGAGGATCCAGCTGGGAGGGGCTCAGGCCCGTGTCGTCCGCCAGGTGCTCGGCCGTCTCCCGGTCCAGGGGAATAGGTTTCTCCTGCATCTTAGAGTTCTACCCCCAGGCACCCACCTGGAACCGGCTGCTGCAGCTTAACGTACGCCTTCTTGCGCTTCCCCCAAAAGCTCGTTCGATCGGCGGCGGAGCGCTCCCTCGGGATCGATGCCGGCGGCTCCCGCAAGGGCCACCACCTCCAAAAGCAGGTTGCCCACCGTCTGCTCGGTGACCTCGCCCCCCATCGCGCCGGCCAGCGCCGCCAGGCGCGCCGGCGAGGCGCCGAACTCGTGGCCCACGCCGGAGACCCGGCGAAGCACCTTGTGGGCGTGGATGAGCGCCGGCAGGCCCTTCGGCAGGCCCTCCTCCAGGTTGGTCCGGCCCTTCTGCTGCTTCTTCAGCGTCTCCCAGTTGGCCACCACGTCGGCCGAGCCCCGGACCTGGACGTTGCCGAACACGTGCGGATGCCGGTCGATCAGCTTCTGTACCAGCCCGTTCACCACGTCGCCGATCTCGAAGGTGCCGGTCTCGGCGGCGATCTCGGCGTGGAACACCACCTGCAGCAGCAGGTCTCCCAGCTCCTCCTCCAGGTCGGACATGTTGCCGGAGTCGATGGCGTCCAGCGTCTCGTGGGCTTCCTCCAGCAGGTGCACGGCGAGCGACTGGTGGGTCTGCTCGGCGTCCCACGGGCAGCCGCCCGGGGCCCTCAGCCGTGCCATCACGGCGACCAGGCGCTCGAAGGCGGGACCGGCTCGTTCGGCGGCCGCCGTCCCCGGCGCGGTCGCAGGGGCGCTGCCGTCAGGCATCGAACGCGGGTCTACGGGGTGGGGGATGGGTCGGCTTCAGCCCGGGCCAAGGCGGCCGACTTGGGGATCACCGACTGCGAGATGTCGTCGAACACCCCGAGCTTGGGGTTGACCTTTACCTGGGCGCCCTTGACCGCGTCGATCAGCCACTCCTCGAAGGCGGCGTTGGCCTTCTGGGTGGCAAGTGCGTCCGAGATCAAAGGCCTGGCCTCCTCGAACGGACGGCCGATCGCCAGCAGCTTGACCACGTGGAACCCGAACGGCGTCTGCACCGGGTCAGAGATGTCGCCGACCTGGTTGAGGTTGAACGCCGCCTCCTCCAGCTCGCGCACGACGTCGCCCCGGGAGAAGAAGTCCAGCTCGCCGTTGCGCTCCTTGCTGACCGTGTCGACCGAGAACTCCCGGGCGAGGGCACCGAAGTCCTCGCCGTTGCGGGCCCGTTCGGCGACCTGGTTGGCCGTCTCCTGATCGGCCGGGCTCACCGAGCAGGTGCGCTCCTCGGCGTTGAAGTTGGCGCAGACCACCACGTGGGCGATCTTGACCTGCTCGTCGAACTGCGACTTGTTGAGCTGGTAGTACTGCTCGATCTCCTGATCGGTGGCCTTGGCGTTGCGGCCGACCGTGTCCCGGACTCGGGCAAGCACGCTGTCGTTCTGAAGGAAGCCCCGCAGCTCCTCCTCGGTGAGGCCATCCGCCTCCAGCGCTGCCTCAAAGGCCTTTTCGTTCTCGTAGTTGGCTTTTAGCCTCTCCAGGCGGCCTTCCACGTCCTCGTCGCTGCTGGTGATCTTCATCCGCCGAGCCATCTGCAGGCCCACCTCCTGGCGGATCAGGTCGCTAAGGATCTCGCGTTGGGCATCCAGCCGGTTGGCCGCACCCTGCGGCCCGCGGAAGATGCCGGCGGTCTGGGGGTCCTCGACGGCGGAGCTGAGGCGGCTGTTGACCCGGCTTTCGGCGATCTTCTGGCACCTGATGGCGCCGCATACGACCGCTGCAGTAGGTGCGAAGTAGCTGCCCTGGTCGTCCAGGGAAGCTGCGCCGCCGCCGCAGGCGCTGAGAAACAGCGCTGCCAGCAGGGTGATAACGAGGGGCCGTCTGGATTTCACTGAGGGTCGAGAATATCACGGAGGGTATCGAGAACCCACCGCGGGGTGTCGGCTGCCGGGACGTTGAGCAGCAGGGTCCCCGACGCCTCTTTGTAAACCGAGCCGGGATATTTGCGCTTGAGCCGCATCTGCCGGGACTCCGGGATGGCGGGGACCGGCCGCATCTTCATGACCCCGTTGCGCACCGCGGCTTCGGTGATGCCGAGCTCGGCGAGGTAGGCGCGCAGCTCGGCGACGACCAGCAGGTTGCCGAGCGGCTGGGGGACCGGCCCGTAGCGGTCGGTGAACTCCTCGATCAGCCCCAGCACGTCCTCCGGAGCCCGGACCTGCTCGATCTGCCGGTAGGCCTCCATGCGCAGCGACTCGCGCTGGATGTACTCGGCCGGGATGTAGGCGTCGGCCGGGATGTCGAGCTTGATCTGCAGCTTCGGCTCGGGCGTGCGGCCGGTCAGCTCCTCGATGGTCTCGGTCATCATCCGCATGTACAGGTCGAACCCGACCGCGGCGATGTGCCCCGACTGCTCGGCCCCCAGCAGGTTGCCCGCCCCCCGCAGCTCCAGGTCGCGCAGCGCGATCTTGAAGCCGCTTCCCAGCTCGGTGAACTCGGACAGGGTCTTCAACCGCTCGTGGGCCTCCTCGGTCAGCACGGTCTCGTGGGGATAGAAGAAGTAGGCGTAGGCCCGCTCCCGGGCCCGGCCGACCCGGCCCCGAAGCTGGTAGAGCTGGGACAGCCCCAGCAGGTCGGCGCGCTCGACGATCAGGGTGTTCATCGCCGGGATGTCCAGTCCGCTCTCGATGATCGTCGTGCACACCAGCACGTCGATCTTGCCGTCCCAGACCTCCACCATTACCCGCTCCAGCTCGGCCTCGGTCATCTGGCCGTGCGCGATGTCGACCCGGGCGCCGGGCACCAGGGAGGCGATGCGCCGTGCGGCGGCCTTGATGGAGCTCACCCGGTTGTGGACGAAGAAGACCTGGCCGTCCCGCGCCAGCTCCCGCCGGATGGCGGCGGTGACCATCCGGCCGTCGTAGTCGCCGACGAAGGTCATCACCGGCCGGCGATCGAGCGGCGGGGTGTCCATCAGAGACAGGTCCCGGATGCCGGTCACGCCCATCTCCAGAGTGCGGGGGATCGGGGTGGCGGTCATCGTCAACACGTCGACGTTCTCCCGGAGCTGCTTGATCTTCTCCTTGTGCTTGACGCCGAACCGCTGCTCCTCGTCGACCACGAGCAGCCCGAGGTCGTGGAACTTCACGTCCGGCTGCAGGAGCCGGTGGGTGCCGACGACGACGTCGACCTTGCCCGCCGCCACCTCCTCCAGGACCGCCGCCTGCTCGGAGGCGGACAGGAACCGGGAAAGCTGGGCGACCTTTACTGGGAATCCGGCGAAGCGCTCCGAGAAGGTCTGGTGGTGCTGCTGGGCCAGGATCGTCGTCGGCACCAGCACCGCCGCCTGCTTGGAGTCCTGCACCGCCTTGAACGCCGCCCGCACCGCCACCTCGGTCTTGCCGAAGCCGACGTCGCCGCACACCAGCCGGTCCATCGGTATCGGCTTCTCCATGTCGGCCTTGACCGCCTCGATGGCGCGCATCTGGTCCGGGGTCTCGATGTGCGGGAAGGCGTTCTCCAGCTCGGCCTGCCACGGCGTGTCGGGCGAGAAGGCGAAGCCCTCGGAGCGGATGCGGGTCGAGTAGAGCCGGATCAGGTCCTTGGCGATGTCCTGGACGGCCTTGCGCGCCCGACACGCCGTGGCAGGCCGAGCTGGAGAACGCCTTCCCGCACATCGAGACCCCGGACCAGATGCGCGCCATCGAGGCGGTCAAGGCCGACATGGAGAAGCCG
>DATABX010000134.1:0-1973 GCA_036259335.1 Actinomycetota bacterium | reverse complement strand
TCCTCGAACTCGTACCGGAACTGCTCCAGCTGGCCCTCGTGGTCCGAGTGGTCGACCTCGATGTCGCTGAGCGCGGTCCCGCAGCGGGGGCACCAGTTGATGATCCGGTTTCCCCGGTAGATCAGTCCCTCGTTGTACAGGTCGACGAAGACCTTGCGGACCGCCTTCGACAGGCCGGGGTCCATGGTGAACCGCTCCCGGCTCCAGTCCAGCGACGCCCCCAGCCGGCGGTCCTGCTTGAAGATCCGGCTGCCGTAGACGTCCTTCCACTCCCACACCCGCTCGACGAAACGCTCCCGGCCCAGGTCGTGCCGGCTGAGTCCCTGCTTGCGCAGGTCCTTCTCGACGACGTTCTGGGTGGCGATGCCGGCGTGGTCGGTCCCGGGCAGCCAAAGGGCGGCGAAGCCCTGCATGCGCTTGAACCGGATCAGCACGTCCTGCAGCGTGTGGTCCAGGGCGTGGCCGATGTGCAGGGCGCCGGTGATGTTCGGGGGCGGGATGACGATGGTGAACGGCTGTTTGTTCGAATCGACCTCGGCGCGGAAGTAGTTTTTGCGCTCCCAGGTGCCGTAGAGGCGGCTCTCGACCTCGGCGGGCGAGTAGACCTTGGGGATCTCGGCCGGGTTCAGTCGCTCGCGGCTCACCGGGAGCTCCGACGGGAAGGGGTCGACATCGCAATCAGAATCGGCAACCAAGGCTCCAGAGTAGAGGGGCGAAAATCCGGTAGTCAGCTCGTTACGGAAGTAGCTCCGACGGCCGTTCCAACACCGTCCGGGAAGCTGATGGAAGAGCTGGCTCTACCAACCGATTGTAACAACTGCCATCGAGCGCTTTGAGCCGGCCTATCCGGTGACCCTGAGGGTTGCCGTCGGGCGACTGCCCCGGGCCAGCGAGACCAGCTCCACCGTGTAGTCCTGATAACGGGCCGACTGGGGCCGGTCGTCGGTGTTGAGGGTGAGGATCGCCGGCGGATCGCTGTCGGTACCGGCCATCACGGTGATCCGGGCGTTGCCAGCGGTGATGCACTGGACCCCGCGCGGGCACCGATTGTCGGAAAGCAACTGGCTGTAGGTGACGACCAGGTCCTCCCCGGCGATGCCCACCGTCTCCCCGACCCGGATGATGAAAGGCCGCCCCAGCTGTTCGTTGCGGCCGGCGAGGGCGGGTGCCGGAGGAGGCGGCGGCGCAGGAGCCGGCGCCGGCGGCAGGGGCGCCGGACCGCCCGGGGCCGGGGTGACGGCCGCCGAAGGTGTCGCAGATGGGGCCGCTTCCTCCGTGGACGTCGGCGACTCGGGCGGGCCGACCGAGAAGGTGCTCAGCGGGTTCGGCTGGCTCCCGGCGCAGGCGCCGCCGGCCAGCGCGAACACGATCAGAAGCAAACCAACGGGTCGCCTCAAAACGCCTCCTTGCAGATAGCCAACCAGCTGATCGTAACAACGGCGTCCGAAGTCGTACTAACCCGGCGAACCTGCCAAGCTTGAGGGGAAGAATCTCAGGCCGAACCGGCGCCAGCCGACAAGGAGCGACCATGTTGTTCTCAACCCGCACGAAGACCGCCCCGGTAACTGCGGAGACCGCCCTGCCGGGCCGCGACCACTACCTCTACGCCATCCCCGAGACCCACGAGGTTCTCGGCAACCCGATCCAGCCCCCGTTTCCCGAGCACCTGGAGACTGCGATCTTTGCGATGGGCTGCTTCTGGGGGGCCGAGCGCCTGTTCTGGCGCATGGACGGCGTCTGGACCACCGCCGTCGGCTACACCGGCGGCTTCACCCCCCACCCGACCAACCGGGAGACCTGCACCGGCGCCACCGGACACGCCGAGGCGGTGCTGGTGGTGTACGACCCGGCCAAGGTGACCTACGCCGAGCTGCTCAAGACCTTCTTCGAGGAGCACAACCCGACGCAGGGCATGCGCCAGGGCAACGACGTCGGGACTCAGTACTGCTCGGCGATCTACTACACGACCGACG
>DATABX010000133.1:0-7995 GCA_036259335.1 Actinomycetota bacterium | reverse complement strand
GGCCGACATGGCCAGCATCATCAAGGTGCCCATGAGCTTCTTGATCATTTCCTTGTTACCTCCCTTGCGGTTTGCTGCAAATTCGCCTTCGTGAACCTTGCCGCCACGAAAGACGAGACATCTGTTGCTTTGGGTGTTGCGGTGCTGCCTGGTATGTCTTTTGAATCCCCGCTTTGAAACCGAAAAAACGACAAATCTGCCCAGTGGTTGCGGCAGCGTGATGTTACTTGCATAAGTGGGGCAGTTCAAGGAATGACTCCCGCTCTGAACCGAGCTGGGATTCCGTGGGATCCGCCCTTACCCGACGCAAGTCTAAGCGCCCCCCTCCGCCGTGTCCATATCAATGCGAAGAGATATCCACCTCGTTCGTCCCGCCGGGGCCCGTCGGTGATTTTGCCCTTAAGAAGGCCAGCGCCGGAGCCGAGTTAGACTTTTACCAGCCCCAAAGCCGGCGCCAAGGCGAAAATCCGGGAGGATCGATTGTCCGAAAAGCAGCAGAGGCGGGAGGACCGGATCCTGGATCCGGCCATCCTGGCGGACGTGGAGTCGGTGCCCACCGCCGAGCTCAGGAACCGGAGGGATGCCTGCCGGGAGCTCGAGGCGGAGTTTTCCTACGCCCGGCGGCTGCTCCAGGGCAAGATCGACATCCTCGAGGCGGAGCTCAAGCGCCGATCCGAAGGCGGCGAAGCCGAGATGGGCGACCTCGTCAGCCGCCTTCCCTCGATCCTGGCGGACGAACCCCGCTCCGGCGGCGCCACCCGCCTGCTCGAGTCGGACCTTCCGCGCAACGCCGGCAAGTTCCGCCGGCAGACCGAACGGCTGGCCACCGGGCTGGCCCACATCGAGTCCTCCACGCCGGAGGAGCTTGCGGCCATGGTCGAGGAGCTGGCTGCCGAGGAGCGCAAGGTCTCCGGGAACCGGCGCAAGGCCCAGCAGATCATCGACGGCCTCAACGCCGAGCTGGTGCGGCGCTACCGCAAGGGTGACGAGGACCCCTCGGCACTGCTGAGCAGCTGACTTCGGTGGAACCCCCGAGTCCTGCCGACCTGAACGAGCCTGCCGGAGAGTCGAACCCGGCGTCGGAGGTCGACTACCGGGCGGAGCTTGAGCGAACCCGGTCCCAGCTGTTGGTCTTCGCCCGGGACATGAGTGCGGTCTACCAGCGGAAGCGGGAGCACGAGCAGAAGCTGGGCGCGCTGCTCGAGGAGCTGAGGACCGACTACTTGTCGATAGTCGAAACCCTCGCGCTGGTGGTCGAGGCGAAGGATCAGTACACCGCCAACCACCTGGAGCGCTGCAAGCGTTACGGGATCGCGCTGGCCAGCCGGATCGACGCCGCCCTGATCACCCCCCAGCTCCAATACGGCTTTCTCCTTCACGACGTCGGCAAGATCGGCATCCCCGAGTCGATTCTCATGAAGCCCGGCCCCCTGACGGCCGACGAGATGGCGATCATGCGGACCCACCCGTTGATCGGAGTGCAGATCGTCGCGCCCATGCGCCGGGTGCTGGACGAGGTCACCGTCGAGGTGATCCGCCACCACCACGAGAAGTTCGACGGCAGCGGATATCCGGACGGCAAGGCGGGCGAGCAGATCCCGCTCTCCGCCCGGATCTTCAGCGTCGTCGACAGCTTCGACGCCATGACCACCGACCGGCCCTACCGCAAGGCACTTCCGCTGGACGAGGCGCTGAGCCGCCTCCGGTCGGAGTCCGGCAAGCAGTTCGACCCGGAGGTAGTGGTCGAGTTCGGGGCGATGATGGAGAACACCGACACCCTCGAAGGCTGGTAGCGCAACCGGGTAGCCGCAGAAGTTCTGTTAGCGTCGCCGGAATGGATATCAAGCTTTCCCGGCTACCCGAGGGGTTCGACCTTCCGGAGTGGCGGCAGCTCCTCGTAGCCGACCCCAACCGCCACATCTTCGCTACGCCCGAGTGGAACAGGCTGTGGTGGGAGAGGTTCGGGCAGGGCCGGCAGACCGGCCTCGCGCTGACCTTCTCGGACCCCGAGCCGGTGGGCCTTGCCGCGTTGACGGTCGACGAGACTGCCGCCGGACGGCGCATGCGCTTTCTGGGCGGCGACGACCTCACCGACTACCAGGGCCCGCTGATCTCCGGGCCGGAGCACCGCCCGGCGGTCGCCGAGGCGTTCCTCAAGTTCTTGTTGGAGGACTACTCCGAGTGGGACTACCTGGAGGCGAAGGGGCTTCCGGTGCCTTTCCACTTCTCCGAGTGGCTGGTGGAGGTCGCGGACCGGACCGGGCTGGAGTTCGACCTGGAGCTCCACGAGCTCACCGCGGTCCTCATGCTGCCCGGCACCTGGCAGGAGTATCTGGCGAGCCTGGGGTCCAAAAAGCGCCACGAGCTGGAGCGTAAGACACGCCGGTTCGACCGCGAGGCGTCCTCGGCGGTTCTCCGTACGGCCGACGATGCCAGTCTGGAGAACGACGTCGAAACCTTCATCGGGCTGCACAAGACCAGTGCCGGCGAGAAGGGGGAGTTCATGCTCCCGGCCCGCGAGAAGTTCTTCCGCAACGTCGCCTCCACTCTGCAGCCCCTCGGCCTGCTCAGCCTCGACCAGCTGGAGCTCGAGGGACGCACGATCGCCTCGACCATCTCCTTCCGCTACGACGGCGTGCTCAACCTGTACAACTCGGCGTACGACCTGTCCCTCAGGCCGATATCGCCCGGTCTGATCCTCGTGTCGCGGCTCATCGAGCGGTCGATCGAGGAGGGCCTGCGGCGTTTCGACTTCCTGAGAGGCAGGGAACGGTACAAGTACGACCTGGGGGCGGAGGCTCTGCCGCTTCACTCGATAACCATTCGCCGTCCCGGACGGAGCAGTTAGTTGCGAGGGAAACCATGTATGCAGCGGCTTGGGCTACCATTTTCCTAGTGGGTTCATCCCCGGGCAGATCCACCTATCCGCTATCTCCAGAAGGGCCCCCGCTTGGCAGTTAGAGACCTACCATCCCAGACACCCTGGACAGTCGGCGCGATCCGGCGGGTGGCGATGCTCGTCGTCCACTCCAACCCGCTGGCCGAACCGGGCGAGGGCGACGCCGGAGGCATGACCGTCTACGTCCGTCAGATGGCCTTCAGCCTGGCGCAGAGGGGCATCGAGGTGGACATCTTCACCCGCCGCGACTCAGCCGGCACGCCCGCCGAGGTCACTCTCCGGCGGGGGGTGCGGGTCCTGCAGGTGGACGCCGGCGCAGTCGACCTGTCCAAGGAGCAGATTCCGGCCCACCTTCCTGAGTTCAGTGCCAACCTGCTCCAGCTCGTCGAGAGCCTCGGCGTGGCCTACGACGTCGTCCACAGCCACTACTGGCTCTCCGGCAAGGTGGCGGCAATCGTCAGCGCCCGCTGGGGTATCCCGTTCGTCCACACTTTTCACACCCTCGGCCGGGAGAAGAACCGGGCCAAGCGGCCCGGGGACCTCCTGGAGCCCGAGTTCCGCCTGGACGGCGAAGCCAGGGTGATCGCCGACGCCTGCGCCATCGTCGCCTCCACCATCGAGGAGCGCCGGGCGCTGATCGACCTATACTCCGCCCACCCTGAGCGCATCCACCTGATCCCGCCGGGAGTCGACCACGACCGGTTCCGCCCCGGCGACCGGGAGGCCGCCAAGGAGGCACTGGGGCTGGCGGGGAAAAAGGTCCTGCTGTTCGTCGGGCGCCTTCAGCCGCTCAAAGCCGCCGACGTGGCGATCTCGGCTCTCGGGCACCTGGTCCGGTGGGGGCGAGTGACCCCCGACGAGGCGAAGCTTCTCATCGTCGGGGGCTCCAGCGGTCCCTCGGGCGCCGGGGAGGCGCAGAGGCTCGCCGGGCTGGCAGCCGAGCTGGGGTTGGCCGACGCGGTCCGCTTCGTCCCGGCGCAGCCCCACCAGCGGCTCCCCGAGTTCTACCGCGCCGCGGACGTCTGCCTGGTCCCGTCCTACACCGAGTCGTTCGGGCTGGTGGCGCTGGAGGCTCAGGCGTCCGGCGTTCCGGTGGTCGGCTCTGCAGTCGGCGGGCTCCGCTCGATCGTTCGCCACGGCCAGACCGGTTACCTGGTGGCGCCGGGAGCCTCCGAGTCGTTTGCGGAGCGGGCCTGGATGGTGCTGTCCGACCCCCGGCTGGCGGAGAGCATGGGACGGCTCGCGGTGTGTTCCTCGGGAGAGTTCGCGTGGGACCGCTCGGCGGGCGAGCTCCACGACCTTTACTCGGCGGGGACCCGCAGCGACGGGTGTTCGCCTGGGTCGATGCAAGACGCGAAGAAACCTTTGGAGTCGCGAACAATTGTTCTGCATCGGTATTGACTGGTCTTTCGCGCACTCTGTAGCTTGACGCAGGTCGCAAGCAGTCGAGCTTTACCGGCAGCGAAGCGGCGCTGGAGATGGCTTTAGCGAATCCTCGTTAGTCTCTCGTCTTTTGAAGGTTTTTCCTGCAAACGACGGGGATTTGGGCGGGAAGGCAATTGCATCTTCGGGGTCGTGGCTGGTGGCAAAGCGGACGGCCGGCGACCCAGCAGGGCCCAAGATGCCGAAGGAAGTACCTAGCTGTGTTCGGGGAAGTGCGCAGCGAAGTGCCACCGGGGGTACCTTGGGCCCTGTCTGTATTTACGGGTGTTTCGACCCGGCAGAGCGGGAAAAAATCTCGCTTCGCCCCCTTGACCGGCTCTAGGGCCGCCGCTAGTTTTGGCCCTATCCCGAGCAGTCCGGAACCAGTTCTGGATGCTTTCGGATGCTCGTCGAAGGTCGAAACCGTAGTCGGCAGCCGGGAAACCGTGAGGCCCACAGGGAGTACAGCCTTTCGAGCGCCCGAAGTTGTTTGCTTTGGTCGCCCAGGATTGCTCGGGATTGTTTAGGGCTCAGGCCAATAAGGTTGCGTGGCCCGCCGAGGGCTCCGGTAGCGAAGGCGCAGGCCTTCGTTCAACGGAGGCGCCGGCCGGGTTGTGCGGCCCCAAATCCTGAGCCTTAAACGTTTCCGGGGCCGGTTGCTCTGCGATACTGCCCCCATGGGAACTCCGAGCGAAGCCGTGGCGGTGATCGGCTGCGGCAAGATGGGCGAGCTGCTGGCGGCCGGCATGGTTCGCTCCGGAGTCCGCCGGCCGGACCAGATCCTCGTGACCGACGCCGATTCCGTCCGGGTAAGCGAAGCGGTGGCGCGCCACGGGTTCGTCGCTCCCGGCGGCAACCCGGCTGCCGTTGGCCAGGCCGGCACGGTCATCCTGGCGGTCAAGCCGAAGGACGTGGACGCCGTGCTGTCCGAGATCTCGCCGGTGGCCGGCGGCCGGCTGGTGGTCTCCATCGCTGCCGGAATCTCCACCGCCTTCCTCGAAGACGGCCTGGGCGACGCCGGCATCGTCGTGCGCGCCATGCCGAACGTTGCCTCGCAGGTGGGAGAGGGCATCACCGCGATCTGTGCCGGGATGCGGGCCGGTGCCGAGCACCTGGAGGTCGCCCGCAAGCTTCTCGAGTCGGTCGGTCCGGTGATCGTCGTCGCCGAGACCTATCTGGATGCAGTGACTGCAGTCTCCGGTTCGGGACCGGCCTACTTTGCCCTGTTCGCCGAGGCCATGATCGACGCCGGCGTCACGGTCGGGCTGTCGCGGGACGTCGCGGCGCAGCTGGTTGCGCAGACGATGCGCGGAACCGCCGCACTGCTCACCGATGGGCGGATGACCCCGGTCCAGGTTCGGGAGGCGGTCACGTCACCCGGCGGGACGACCGCGATGGCGGTCCGGGAGCTGGAGCGGGCGGGGGTGCGGGCGGCCGTGCACGACGCGGTCCAGGCCGCGCTGGATCAGGCGACGAAGCTGGGCGCCGGCCCGCCGGGGCGCTCCCGGGACGCCTGAACCGCTAGGACCCGCCCCCGGCCTTCTTTGCCGCCTTCTTGGCCTTCTTGGCGGCCTGCGCGGCGGAGTCCTTCGGACGCTTCTTCTCTTTTGGTGCGGGCTGTTTGGCCACGACGCCTCCCTTGGATCGAGTGCGGACTACCCGAGCGGCTGCGGCAGCGGAGCTTGCCTCGGGCGGGTTGGCGCCGCTCGAGAATGATGCCGTTCCCGGATGAGGGATTCTACCGCGCGAGGTGCCGCAGGTTGCCCTATGTTGCCTGTAGTGGCGAGATGTATACTCCCGAAAAAAAGGGTGAGCGAATGGCTCGTGAAAAACAGGGTTTCCAATTCTTGACCGTGAGCGAGGTCGCTCAGTTGATGCGGGTGTCCAACATGACGGTTTACCGGCTGATCAAGTCGGGCGCCCTGAAGGCGGTGCAGGTGGGCAACCGGTACCGCGTGAAGGAGTCGGACGTCCACCAGTACCTCGACGATCACTACGTCAGGGCGGTTTAGGCCGAGGACCTTCAATCACGGCAGGTTCAGGGCGTGTCCGCCGGAAGCTCCCGGCTCCGAATCCGGTTTGAAGTGTTCTCGACGCCTCCACCGGCGCGCCGGTTAACCCAGAGGACCATCTGTGGCGCGGATCTCGCAAGATGAGCTCATCGGCCGGCTGGTCGACTCCTACCGGACGATCTTCCTGTTGGGGGGCATCGACTCCGGCAAGACCGCCTTCGGGCTGAACCTCGCGGAAGCCGCCCGGAGAAAGGGCATTCCGGTGGGCTACGTGGACGCCGACATCGACCAGTCCACCGTCGGTCCGCCCACCTGCGTCGGCCTCAAGCTGTGCGCGGGGCTGCCCAGGGTCGACGCCCAGACCGTGAGCGAAGCCGACGAGCTGGCCTTCGTCGGCGCCTACGCCCCGGAGGCCAACCTGGTCGACCTGGTGGCCGGGACCGCCAGGCTCGTGTCCCACGCCCGCGAGGCCGGGTGCCAGCTGGTGATCGTGGACACCTGCTCGCTGATCTCGGGCGTTCAGGCCCAGGTCCTGAAGTTCTCCAAGGCCGACCTGATCCGTCCGGACCACGTCGTAGCCTTCCAGCGGGGGGAGGAGCTCGACCCCATCCTGGGGGTGCTGAGCAGGTTCTTCTCGGTGGAGGTGACCGCATTGAAGGTGGACGGGGAGGTTCCCGAGCGCTCGGTCGAGGAGCGCCTGGCGGCCCGGCAGAAGGCGCTCGCCTCCTACTTCACCCCGCCTCTCAACCGCTGGCGGGTCAAGCGCACCGTTTTTATGCCTACCCTGGCGCCGGACGCCGACGCGAGGCGGCTCGACGGCCTGCTGGTGGGGCTCGAGGACGGCCGCGGGCGGTGCCACGGGATCGGCCTGCTGGAGTACCAGCAGGAGCCAGAGGTGCTGCGGATGGTATCGTCAGTAGGCACTGGCGCCAGGGGTCTGAGGCTCGGGTCGGTTCGGCTGACCATCGAAGGCAAGACCATCGGCCGGTTCATCGCACAGGAAATCTTCAGCTAGTTGGTTCCGGCCACGGCGGCCTAACAGAAGGGCTCGATTTGTCATCTGTCGTAAAGAAGCGCAGGAAGAAGATGCGCAAGAAGAAGCACAAGAAGATGTTGAAGCGGACGCGCTGGCAGCGACGTCAGCAGGGTAAGTAGGCCTTCCGCCCGATAACCTTTCTCTCCGACTTCGGACTCGCCGACGAGTACGTCGCAGTCTGCAAGGCGGTGATCCGGGGCATCGCCCCGGGCGCAGAGATCGCCGACATCAGCCACCTCATTCGCCCTTTCGGCGTCCGTGAGGGAGCGCTCGTGCTGGCGGCATCGGTCGGCTGGTTCCCCGACGCAGTACATCTCGCCGTCGTCGACCCCGGTGTAGGGTCGGCCCGGCGCGCCCTGGTCCTGCAGGCAGGTGGCTCCCACCTGGTCGGACCCGACAACGGGCTCCTGCTGCCGGCGGCCGAGCGGCTGGGCGGGGTGCGGGCCGCCTTCGAGGTCTCCAACCCGGATCTCGGGACGGCCGGCCGGTCGAGAACCTTCCACGGCCGGGACGTCTTCGCCCCGGCAGCCGCTCACCTGCGAAATGGGGTGGCGCCGGCGCAGTTCGGTCCCGAGCTGGCGGTCGACTCGCTGGCGTCCCTGCCGGCGCCGGTCGCCGAGTTCTTC
>DATABX010000132.1:0-4094 GCA_036259335.1 Actinomycetota bacterium | reverse complement strand
GCCCTGGCTCTGGATGTCCTCCAGCGCGGCCCGAAGCTGCGGAAGCATCACCTTGTGGCAGCGGACCGATCCGATGATCGGCATCCGTTCGGTGGCCAGGTGGGTGTTGACCCACTTGCGGTCCTGGTTGATCGTCCCGTCGGGATTCACGGTGAACGAGAAGGTGCCGATCGCTTTCTGCGCCGAGGTCCCGGTGAAAAAGGTGCGTCCTGACGGCGGCAGCATGCTCTCGAACCTCACGCCCGGCAGCACGCTGCCCAGCTCCTTGGTGACTGCGGCGACGTTGGCGTCCTTGCCGACTCCGACCACCAGCAGCCTCGGCTTTCCGAGTCCCAGGCGCTCGGCCTGCTCCATCGACATCAGTGCCCCGGCCAGGCTGGGCGAGCCGTTGGTGGCCACTCCCCCGATCTTGAGGCTCTTGCGGCCGTCGGGCAGCTTGGCGGCGAGCGACTGGATCGGCTTGCCGCCGAAGATCTGGTACTCCTCGTTGGCGATGAAGGTCTGGGACTTGAGCAGGCCCTCCCACACGAACTTGGCATTGGCGGTCAGCTCCGGCGTCAGGGGGCGGAACTCGTCCGGCTTGACGCCGGCGATGCTGAGCTCGGCATCGCCGCCGGGAGCCTCCACCATGACCGACGACAGGAGGACGCCGGCGGCCGCCTCGACTCCGGGGACCGCCCGGACCTTCTGAAGGATCTCGTCGGTAACCCCATCGGGGAGACTGGCCTTGAGAACCGGCCGGACGGTGGCGACCGTGTCGGGAACCGACGACGCAGGAGCTGCATCGGAGGATTGGTCGAACGAAGCTGCCTGGACCTCTTCGGTTTGTTCGGCATCCCCGGTGACCAGGAGCACGGTGGCCATCGTCGCCACAGCAAGAATGAGAGCGAGCACCACTCGGTCCGCCCGGATACCGCGAAAGGGTTCAGCCCAGCGCACCGCTAAATGCTAACCGGCTTCGGAGGGTACCTCGCGAAATTTGACTTCAATCGCTTTGACTTAATCGAACACTTGTTCGATACTTCCCTTCCCCATGGAATCGGCGAAGGACACGTTCCGGCAGCTACCGGCTGAAGCCGCGCCCGGCCGGAGGCGCTAAGTGGGCTGGAACAACACCTACCTGCCCTGGCCGCAGCTGGAGCGGCTGCTCTCCGGGACGCCGGCTCCGGTCGGCTCCGACCAGGACGACATCGAGCGGCGCGGCCCCAAGCCCGACCCCCCGCCTCTCCCCTACCGGCCCTGGGCCCCCGGCGAGGTTCCTTACGCCGAACTCCACTGCCACTCCAACTTCAGCTTCCTCGACGGGGCCTCCACCGCCGAGGACCTGGCCGGCGAGGCGGCCAGGCTCGGCCTCGAGGCGCTGGCGCTCACCGACCACGACGGGATGTACGCCGTGGTCCGCTTCTCGCAGGTCGCCAAGGAGCTGGGGCTGAAGACGATCTTCGGCGCCGAGCTGTCGCTCGACCTGCCCAAGCCGCAGAACGGGGTCCCCGACCCGGTGGGCCACCATCTGCTGGTCCTGGCCCGGGATCCGGTGGGCTACGGGCTGCTCTGCCGGGCGATCAGTGAAGCCCAACTCGCCGGCAAGGAGAAGGGCAAGCCGGTCTACAACCTTTCCCGGCTGGCGGAGCTCCACTCCAACCACTGGCTGGTGCTCACCGGCTGCCGCAAGGGCGCGGTCCCCCGGGCGCTGACCACCGACGGCCCCGAGGCTGCGCGCCGGGCGCTCGCCGACCTGGTCGCCTACTTCGGCTCCGACAACGTGGCGGTGGAGATCTGGGACCACGGCTTCCCGGTCGACTGCGACCGCAACGACGCCCTGGCCGAACTGGCGGCCCGGGCTCACCTTCCACTGGTCGCCACCAATAACGTCCACTACGCCACCCCGGCCGACTGGCAGCTGGCCAACGCCATCGCCGCGGTGCGAGCGCGGCGGTCGCTCGATGAGATCGAGGGCTGGCTCCCCCCGGCCCCCACCGCTCGCCTGCGCAGCGGCAAGGAGATGAAGCAGGTCTTCGCCCGCTATCCGGGGGTGGTCGAGCGGGCCGCCGAGCTGGGGCTGGCCTGCGCCTTCGACCTGTCGCTGGTCGCCCCCAGGCTCCCCGACTTCGGTGTCCCCGACGGCCACACCGAGATGAGCTGGCTTCGCCACCTGACCTACGAGGGGGCGGCCGTGCGATATGGACCAAGAAAGGCCGAAAGGGTACCCGGCGCCTACAAGCAGATCGAGTACGAGCTCGACATGATCGAGGATCTCGGCTTCCCCGGCTACTTTCTGATCGTCTGGGACATCGTCCAGTTCTGCCGGCGCTCGGACATCTTGTGCCAGGGCCGGGGCTCGGCCGCCAACAGCGCGGTCTGCTACGCGCTGGGCATCACCAACGCCGACGCCGTCGCCCTCAAACTGCTGTTCGAGCGCTTCTTGTCCCCGGAGCGGGACGGCCCGCCCGACATCGACCTGGACATCGAATCCGACCGCCGGGAGGAGGCGATCCAGTACGTCTACGAGAAGCACGGCCGCCAGCATGCGGCGCAGGTGGCCAACGTCATCACCTACCGGGGGAAGTCGGCGGTACGGGACATGGCCAAGGCGCTCGGGCACTCCCCCGGCCAGCAGGACGCCTGGTCCAAGCAGATCGACGGCTGGGGGCCGCTGTCGGCCAACACCGACACCGACGTCCCGGCGCCGGTACTGGAGCTGGCCGCCAAGCTGCAGAACTACCCCCGGCACCTGGGCATCCACTCCGGCGGCATGGTGATGTGCGACCGCCCGGTGATCGAGGTCTGCCCGGTGGAGTGGGCCCGCATGGAGAACCGCTCGGTGCTGCAGTGGGACAAGGAGGACTGCGCCGCCGCCGGGCTGGTCAAGTTCGACCTGCTGGGCCTGGGGATGCTGTCGGCGATCCACTACTGCATCGACCTGATCCGCGACTACCACGGCGTCGAGATCGACCTGGCGACCCTGCCCCAGGACGACGCGGTCTACGAGATGCTCTGCCGGGCCGACACCGTCGGCGTGTTCCAGGTGGAGTCCCGGGCGCAGATGGCGACCCTGCCCCGGCTGAAGCCCAAGTGCTTTTACGACCTCGTGGTCGAGGTGGCGCTCATCCGCCCCGGTCCGATCCAGGGCGGCTCGGTCCACCCCTACATCCGCCGGCGCAACGGCAAGGAGCCGGTGACCTACCTGCACCCGCTGCTCGAGCCGTCGCTGAAGAAGACCCTCGGCGTCCCGCTGATCCAGGAGCAGCTGATGCAGATGGCGATCGACGTCGCCGGGTTCACCGCCGCCGAGGCAGACAGGCTGCGCCAGGCGATGGGGTCCAAACGTTCGGTCGAGCGGATGGAGGCGCTGAAGGCCCGGCTCTACGCCGGGATGGAGCAGCGGGGCATCACCGGAGCGGTCGCCGACCAGATCTGGGAGAAGCTCGTCGCCTTCTCCAGCTTCGGGTTTCCCGAGAGCCACTCGGTGAGCTTCGCCTACCTGGTCTACGCCTCGTCGTACCTCAAGCACTACTACCCGGCGGCGTTCCTGGCGGCGCTGCTGAACGCCCAGCCGATGGGGTTTTGGGCGCCGAGGACGCTGGTCATGGACGCCCGCCGGCACGGGGTGAAGGTGCTGGGGGTGGACGTCAACGCCTCCTCGGACAAGGCGACGCTCGAGACCTTCGAGGGCGACGTCGCAGTCCGGGTGGGCATCGGGTACGTGCGGACGATCGGCGAGGACCTCGCGGAACTGATAGCAGCCGGACGCCCCTACTCCGACATGGAGGACCTGTCCCGCCGGTGCGACCTCAAGGTTCCTCAGATGGAGGCGCTGGCCACCGCCGGAGCGTTCGACTGCTTCGGCCTGACCCGCCGGGAGGCGCTGTGGGCGGCCGGGGTGGTCGCCCGATCCAAGGAGAACCAGCTGGCCAATGTCGTGACCGGGGCCGAGCCGCCCTCACTGCCCGGCATGACCTCTCTCGAGCAGGCGTCGGCCGACTTCTGGTCGACCAGCCTGTCGCCGGACAGCTCGCCGATGGAGTTTGTCCGGCCGGCGCTGAAGGGCAAGGGCGTGCTGTCGGCTGTGGACCTTGAAACGGCGACGCCCAACC
>DATABX010000131.1:0-2913 GCA_036259335.1 Actinomycetota bacterium | reverse complement strand
CTCGGTCCCCAACTTGGGGACCGAGGTCGGCGCGCGATGTCCTGGTTAGAACAGGCAGAACAGCTTGTCGCCGTAACCCCACTTGCCGCCGTCGTAGACGCCGGTCTCCCAGATGTAGCAGTGCGGGGCGGCGTGGGCGCTCGGCGGCGGAACCGACGACCCGGCGCTCCAGATCACCGACGCGGAAGGCATTCCGGTGAGCGTACAGGGCACCTCGGCATAGGTCTGGTCATAGGCGGAACGGCCGGGCTTCCAGTACTTACCCGTATCGACGTCCAGGAAGGTCATCCGGCAGAGGCTCCAACTGCTGGAGAAGCCGGCGCCCCAGGCGTCGCTTGCCGTGCCCATGAACGAATAGTAGGGCGGCGGCCCGCTGGTGGAGACGCTGACTACGGGGGCGTTCTTGTCCCACACGTGCTTGGCGGTGGTGGTGACGGTGTTGTCGGGCCATTTGATGTAGGCGTAGGCGATCTCGGACCCCTGCTGGCTGGAGTAGTACCAGGGGCCCTTGAGGGCGTAGCCGTTGGCGTCCGTGCACAGCCAGCCGATCCCGGTGCCCGTGTAGGGGTTGCCGTTGCGCTTGGTCCACAGGGCGCCGCAGGTGTTCGGCGGCCCGCCGGTGACGGTGAAGTAGAGCGGCGGGCTGTGCTCCCAGTTGATGTCGGGGTCGAAATCGGCGGTGCCGTTCTGGGCCGAGGCCGCCGCCGGCAGGATCAGGGCGGCACAGATCACGGACGACAAGAGAACAGATCGCATGGGATGGAATCCCTCCAAAACGTGCTGCGTGGACGCACCTCGTACACTCCCTGGGAACACCCCAGGGCGATCGAGGAGCTTGAAGCGGACTGCAACCCGGGTTGGTCTGTTTCTCTGTGTCGATGGGAGGCGGAACATTTCGTCCGCCGGGAGTGGGAAGGCCGGCTCTCCCTACCGCCCGAGGCCGGCTTCAGACGGTGCAGAGCTTATTACCGGCCAAGTCCCGGAACTTGGCGCCCGGCCGGCTTATTTTTCCGGAAGTCCCGGGACTTGGCGCAACGAAGCCTCACCGCCGCCGCCAGATCCGCCAGTCGTCGTTGAACAGCACGCTCAGCACCAGCAGGAAGCCGCAGGCCGCGGCCATCAGGAAGAGCACCATCGCCAGGCCGGGGTAGCCGAACAGGGTGAACGGGGTGCGCACCTGCATCATCAGCGCCGCGCCTACGATCAGCGCCGCGAGCACCAGCCCGAGCGAGATGCGGTTGGCGATCTTCTGCAGGTTGTCCATCAGGCGGGTTTCGTCGAAGGCGTCGATCTTGACCTTGAGCTTGTTGCCGGCGAGGGTGTCGAGCACGGTGTTGACCCGCTCCGGGAACTGCTGCACGAGGTCGTACATCTCCAGGGTGGACGAGAACAGGCTCCCCGGCGACAGCTTCTTGAACATGTGCCGGGTCATGATCGAGTGGCTGTGCCGGCGCACCGCGGCGGTCGGGTCGAGCTCCGGGTCGAGGGCGCGCGCGGACTCGTCGAGGCAGAGGAGGGCACGGCCGAGCATGGTCAGCTCCGGGGCCGGCCGGACGCCGTTCTCCGCCGCCTGCCGGGACAGGCCGAGCAGGATCCGGCCCACCTGGATCTGCTCGGACGCCGTGTCCTGGTAGCTCCCCACGAGGTCGGCCACCTCGCGCCGGTAGCGGTCCTCGTCGAAATCGTCCAGCGGCGTGCCGATGTGCATCGTGAGCTGGGCGGCTTCATGGCCGCGGCCGTCGGTGATCGCGAGCAGCAGCTTGAGGAGCTGCTCGCGCATCCGCGGGTCGATGCGGGCGACCATCCCGAGGTCGAGCAGCGCCAGCCGGCGGTCCTCGGTCACCAGGAGGTTGCCGGGGTGCGGGTCGGCGTGGAAGAAGCCGTCCACCAGGATCTGGTCGAGGTAGGCCTGGCAGAGGTCCTCAGCGAGCTCCCGGCCGTCGAGGTCGATGCGCGCGAGCGGCGACAGGTCGGTGATCCTGGCCCCCCGCACGTAGTCCATGGTGAGCACCCGTGAGGTGGTGTAGTCGTCGACCGGTTGCGGCACCACGAGGCGCCGGTACTCTTTGAGGTTGGCTCCCAGCGTGGTGAGGTTGAGCGCCTCGCGCCGGTAGTCCAGCTCGCGCAGCAGCGTCTTGCGGAACTCTTCCAGGATGCCGCGCATGGCGAGCTTGCGCCCCATGTCGGTGTGCCGGTCGAGGAACCCCACCAGCTCCTCGAAGCTCTCGAGGTCCTGCAGGATCACCTGCTGGATGCCGGGGCGTTGGACCTTGACGGCGACCGCCCGGCCGTCCCGCAGCAGGGCGCGATGGACTTGGCCGAGGGAGGCGGCGGCGACCGGCTGAGCGTCGAATTCCAGGAACGCCTTGGACAGCCGTACGCCGAGCTCCGTCGAGACGATCTGCTCGACCTCGCCGAACGAGAACGGCTCCACCCGGTCCTGCAGGCGGGAGAGGGCCTCGATGAAGGGGGGCGGCAGGAGGTCCGAGCGGGTGGAGAGGAGCTGCCCCAGCTTGATGAAGGTGGGGCCCAGGTCTTCGAGGTCCCGCGCCAGCTTCTCCGGGTCGCCGAACCCTTCGTGGGGTTCCTCGGGCCGCAGCTCCGGAGCGAGGCTCGCCGTCCGGAAAAGGTCGCCGCGCCCATGGTGCAACAGCAGGCGGGCGACATCCTTGTAACGCTTGAGGTGCTCGGTCTTCAACAGCAGGGCCATCAGCCTGTCTCCTGGTCACGGAGACCTGCCCTCTCAACCCCCCAGGAGGTCTCCCCGTTTGCGATCCGCTGTTCCCCCACCCGGCCCGTTGCACGACTTGGAAGAATGACCGCCGGACTCCAACAACTTCGGCTGATTCCTGTATATATGCATGGGGAGTGCCATTCCGGCTCCGGGCGGACCCGGAGCCGGCGAGGATCCAA
>DATABX010000130.1:0-2822 GCA_036259335.1 Actinomycetota bacterium | reverse complement strand
TCGGCCGAAATCTGAAAGAAATTTGAGGAAGGGAAAACATGCGCTCGATCTGCGGAAGGACTAGTCTTTAACCATGGGCCTACTTGAAGACATCGACTCGGTGATTGCCGAGGTCCGGGAGGCAAAACCGGTTCCGCTGTCTGCCTCGGCCATGATCAATCGCAAGAGCCTTCTGTCCAAGCTCGAGCGCATCCGGCGCAACGCTCCCGACGAACTCCACCAGGCCCGCTACGTGATGCAGGAGCGCGACGGAGTGCTCACCGGAGCCCACGCGGAGATCGAGCAGCTGCGAGCCCAGGCCTACGCCGAGCGGGACAAGCTGGTCTCCCGTACGGAGATAGTCGCCGCCGCCAGCCGGGAGGCCGACAAGATAATCGAGGAGTCCAAAAAGCGCGCCCGCCAGATCCGGGTGGAGGCCGAGGACTACGTCGACGCCAAGCTCGCCAGCTTCGAGGTGGTCCTGCAGAAGACCCTGGGTGCGGTGACCCGGGGCAGGGAGTCGCTGCGTGGCCGGCTGGACGTGGCCGGCCAGCACGTGCCCACCGACGCCCCGGGAGAGGTCACGGACCCTCGTATCGACCTGCGGAGCACCGGCAGCATCAATCGCGTTTAATCTAGAAGTAGTACCAATCCTCCGGGAGCAGCCCGGTAACCGCTATTTCAGCGCGCTGGATAACTCGGTTTGATAACCTAGAGCGCGCTCTCCCAAGGTGGCCAATCGCAATGCACTGGTTGCAAATCGATGTATCGAATCTGGCCGCATCGCCTGGAGCGACCAGAGAGCTGTCCACGTCGGGCCCCATAGAGGGGCTGCGTGCCGGCCTCGGTTGGGTGGACGACGGCGACCCCGTCAGCGTGAGGCTCACCTTGCGGACCGAGCACGACGGCATCGGGGTGCAAGGAACCGCGTGGGGCAAGCTGCGTCTGAGCTGCTCCAGGTGCCTGGTGGAGTACGAGCAGGATTTTGAGGTGGAGCTCGACGAGAAGTACTACTTCGAGCCGAGCCTGGCGGAGCAGAAGGAAGGTTACGAGGTACGGGACCAGGTCATTGACCTGGAGCCGATGCTGAGGGACGCGATAGTCCTCAGCATCCCAATGCGGCCCGTCCATGCTGAGGATTGCAAAGGTCTGTGCCCGGTGTGCGGTGCCGACTTGAACGTGTCGGACTGCAAGCACGGCGAGCAGGCGGTCGATGCACGCTGGGCCCCGTTGCAGAGCCTGATGGCGTCGCAATCGGGTGGAGATGACGAAGAAGTGGAGAGATAGATGCCCGTACCAAAAAGAAGGAAGTCCCGCTCTACCACCCGGCACCGCAAGTCGCAGTGGAAGCTGCACGTGCCGGGCTCGGCGACCTGTCCCCAGTGCCACGCCCCCAAGGCCTCCCACCGGGTGTGCGGCAAGTGCGGTTACTACGATGGCCGCGAGGTAGTCGAGGTCGACTAGGGCTTCCGGAACGAGCGCGATGGATCCTGCCGACCCGGCGGGCTCCGTCCCGCACGTACTTCTTGGCCGCATGGGGGTGCGGTGCACCGAGACCCCCCTTCTCGAGATGGCGCTGGCCCATCGTTCCTTCGCGTTCGAGCGCAAGGGCGCCTCGAACAACGAGCGCTTGGAGTTCCTGGGTGATGCGGTCCTCGGGCTGGCGGTCACCGACATGATCTACCGCCGGTTCCCCGACCTGGCCGAGGGCGACCTGGCCAAGCTTCGCTCGAGCACCGTCAACATGGCCGTCCTTGCCGACGCCGCTCGCTCGGTGGGCCTGGGCGACGCGCTGCTGCTCGGCAAGGGGGAAGAGCTCTCCGGCGGCCGCAACAAGGACTCGATCCTCGCCGACGCGTTCGAGGCGGTACTCGGCGCGCTTTACCTGGACTGCGGGATGGAGGAGACCCGGCGGCTCATCGAGCGGCTGTTCGCCGACCACATCCAGGAGCTGGTCGATCGGGGCGTGGTGCGCGACTTCAAGACCAACCTGCAGGAGCTGTCGGTGCAGCAGGTGGGAGCCATGCCCGAGTACCGGGTCTCCTCCGCCGGCCCCGACCACGACAAGCGCTTCGAGGCCGACGTCTTCTTGAACGGCGACTTCATGGGCTCGGGGACCGGGCGGTCCAAAAAGCAGGCCGAGCAGGCCGCCGCCAAGGAGGCGCTGGCCCACCTGACCGAGGGCACCTCACCGGCCGGGGAGGAAGCCGCCGCAACCGATGCCCGAGCTACCTGAGGTAGAGGTAATCCGCCGGGACCTTCTGAGCGAAGTCGTCGGCAGGACAATTGCATCGGCCGAGGTCCGGGACGTTCCGAACTCCCCCCGGGTGATCCGCCGTCACCCGGCAGCCGGCGAGTTCACTGCCCCGCTGGCCGGCCGGACGATCCGGCGGCTTGAGCGCCGGGGCAAGTACCTGCTGTTCCACCTCGACGACCACCTAGTGCTCGTCGTCCACCTGGGCATGTCCGGGCAGTTGATCCTGAGCGACGCCGGACAACCCTTCGCCAAGCACACCCACGTGGTGCTCACCTTTGCCGGCGGCGGGCAGCTCCGGTACGTCGATCCCCGTACCTTCGGCGAGATGTTCGTGACCGAGGAGAGCGAGCTGGGCGAAATCCCCGAGCTTCTTGCGCTCGGCAGAGACCCGATCGTCGAGGAGCTTCCGGTCGACTATCTCGCCGAGACCTTCGCCCGCCGCAAAGCCCGGATGAAGCCGCTGCTGATGGACCAGAGGTTTCTCTGCGGCCTCGGGAACATCTACTCCGACGAGGTGCTGTTCCTCGCGGGGGTGCGCCACGACCGCCCGGCCGCGGCGGTCACCGAGGAGGAGACCCGGCGGATC
>DATABX010000129.1:0-4966 GCA_036259335.1 Actinomycetota bacterium | reverse complement strand
ACCAGATGACGGTCTCGCTGGCGCAGCTGACCCGCGACCTGAGGGACACCGCCGACGAGCAGCTCGAGCTGCGCCGCCGCCTGGAGACCATCCTGCAATCGATGACCGACGGCGTGGTGGCGGTCATGGACTGCAGGATTGTCTCCAGGCGGCGGCGCAGCTCGAGCTGCTCGTCGGCGGTGTCCCTCAGATCGCGGGTCAGCTGCGCCAGCGAGACGGTCATCTGGTCGAAGGTCTCCCCGAGCACGCCAACCTCGTCGTAGGTCTTGGGCGAGACCCGGGCGGTCAGATCCCCCTCCCGCACCCGGTCGGCGGCTTCGGTCAGGTCCCGGATCACCCAGCCGATCCGGGACCTGACCGAAGCCGCCGACCGGGTCCGGGAGGGGGATCTGACCGCCCGGGTCTCGCCCAAGACCTACGACGAGGTTGGCGTGCTCGGGGAGACCTTCGACCAGATGACGGTCTCGCTGGCGCAGCTGACCCGCGACCTGAGGGACACCGCCGACGAGCAGCTCGAGCTGCGCCGCCGCCTGGAGACGATCCTGCAGTCCATGACCGACGGCGTGGTGGCGGTCAACAACCACGGGGTGATCGTCGCCTTCAACCGGGAGGCGGAACGGATCCTCGAGGTCTCGCAGTCCCAGGTGATCGGACGCAACGTCCGCAAGGTCCTCCAGCTCCGGGACGCCTCGGGCAAGCAGCTGTCGCCGGCGATCTACGACCTCCAGAAGGGTTCGGTCACCGGCACCGTCGCCAACCTGAGCAGCAACCTCAGGCGCCCGGTGGTGGTGACGTCGGCACCCATCGAGGACGAGTCCGGCGAGGTCCTGGGCGCGGTGGCGGTCCTGCGCGACCTCACGCGTGAGGTTGAGATCGAGAAGATGAAGACCGAGTTCCTGGCCAACATCTCGCACGAGCTGAGGACCCCGATCACACCCATCAAGGGCTACTCCGACCTGTTGCGGCGCAAGGAGGTGCCCCGCGAGCAGCAGGTCACCTTCCTGGAGGGCATCCTGGCCTCGGCGGAGCGGCTCGAGCGTATCGTCGAGATGCTTGTCGACTTCTCGGCCATGGAGGCCGGCCGGCTGTCGCCCAACAAGGTGGCGGTGGACTTCGACAAGGTGACCTCCGAGCTGGTGGAGAAGTGGTCGCAGACCGCTCCGAACCACCGCTTCGAACGCAGCGGCTTCAACCAGCTTCCCGCCGTCGAGGTCGACCGCCGCCTGGTGCCCCTGGCCATCGCCGAGCTGATGGACAACGCCGTCAAGTTCAGCCCCAACGGAGGTAAGGTCACCCTTTCGGCGGAGCACAGCCGCAACGGCAAGGGGAGCGGCTACGTGAAGATTTCGGTCCGCGACGAGGGAATCGGCATCGACGAGGCGCAGCTGTCCAAGATCGGCCAGAACTTCGTCCAGGCGGACGGCTCCGAAACCCGGGCCTACGGCGGGCTGGGGCTGGGACTGGCGTACGTCCGCCGCATCGCCGAGGGGCACGGCGGCCGGCTGGAGGTGGAGAGTGAGCCGGACAAGGGCTCCTGCTTCACCTTGGTATTCCCGGCAGGCCCCCTGCCGCCGGGGACGGTGAGAGAAGTCTTTGCCAAAAAATAGCCCCACCCGCCTGTTTCCGCTGCTGCTGGTGCTGGTGCTGGTGGGGGCTTCGTGCCGCGACGGCGCATCCAACGATCCCGTGGTTGCGGGCGTCATCTCATCGGTCGCCGGAGCGGTGGAGCTCACGCGGGACGGTGAGACCACCCCGGCCGAAGCCGACCAGGACCTTCTGGTGGGCGACGAGCTCAGCGTCGAGGATTCGGCCAGCGTCGAGTTTCGCCTCGGCGAGGCGGCACAGTTCCAGCTGCGACAGGGGCAGGTGCAGATCGAGGGGGCGGAGCAGGTGGGTCTGGAGGGCGTGATGCTGCTGAGCTCCACCAGCCCGGTCCGGACCAACGTCGGGGGCCTGGACATCGGATTCTCCAGCGGAAACCTCCGGTTGGAGCTGCCGGCACCGGGGCGGCTGGCGGCGTACGAGATCCGGGACCTGAAGGTCGTGAGCGGCGAGCAGGAAGTGCCGATCCCGCAGCTGTGGCAGGTTTCGGTGGGCGAGGGCGGAGCACTGGACCAGGCCCGTCCGGTTGAGTTCAGCCGGGAGGACCCGCTGGACGCCGTACATCTGGCGCACGCTCTGGACGCCGACGGAAAGCTCGGTAACCTTCTGCGCGGCCTGGAGCCGCAGCTCGCGGCGGTGGGGGGCCCGGCGCTGCAGGCGCGACTGACCTCGGCGGGTGTCGGTCCGGAGCTTGCAGCGCCCTTTGCCGCCGCCGGGCTCTCGGACCAGCTGATGGGTCTGGCGTTCGCCCGGGAGTGGAAGAGGGATCTCCCGTCCGAACTCGTCACCGGTTACCAGCAGGCGCTGGCGCTCAAGGTCCTCGGCGCCTCGTGGGGGCTGGTGGCCCAGAACTTCGACATCAGCGGGGACGCGCTGGTGGCCAGCCTCCAGAACGAGATCAACGCGGTGCTGTTCCCGGCCGGGTCGCCCGAACCAGGGCAGCTCGTGCCCACGCCGACCCCTGCCGTATCCCGGCCGCCCGCCGCCCCCCGGCCTCCCGGCCCGGTGGTTCGGCCGGCGCCCGTTCCGCCGCCGCCAACGGCTCCGGTCGCTCCACCCGCCCCGGGTGCCAGCCCGACCCCCGGCCTCCTGGCGCCGGTGGTCGATCCACTGCGTCCCCTGCTCCCGGACGAGCTGGAAGCGATCGTCGACGAGCTGTACGGGCTGGTGCAGGGTGTTCTCCCGGGCGTCTGATCGCCAACACAAATCCTCTGGACCACCCGTAGCAACCGTTAGTCTTTGGGGGTCCTCTCCGTCCGGGAGCGCCTAGAAAGTCACCATGGATCCTGAAGAGATTGAGAGCCGTGAGTTCCTGCCGTCATTTCGAGGCTACGCACGGGACGAGGTCGAGGCCTTCCGTGAGGAGGTCGTCCAGGAGCTGAAGAGTCTCCGCAAACAGCTGACCAAAGCGACCTCCGACCTGTCGCACGCCAACGCCGAGCTGGAGCAGGCGAAGTCGCAGCTCACCGCGGTCCGGGCCGAGCTGGCCGAGGAGCGGGCCAAGCCGAAGCCCGAACCCCAGCTCGCCGACTCAGTTGCCCAGCCGAGCCCGGTCGAGGAGCGTGCCACCCAGTTCCGCATGGTGGGCCAGGAGACCGAGCGCATTCTTCTCGCCGCCGAGCAGGCCGCCGAGCAGATCCACGAACGGGCCGTCAAGGAGTCGGCCGAGATGATGACCGACGCCCGGCTAAAGGTGCAGCGGTCGCTGGAGGAGCTGGAGGCCGCACGCCGGGCCGCTGAGGAGGATTTCGCCGGCATCCGGGACGCTCGGGGCATGGTCGCCTCCCAGCTCGAGGACATCCGGCGCCGTCTGGAGGAGACGATCAATCGGCTGAGGGTTCCGGTGGAGCTCCCGGGAGCCAAGCCGGTTTCCCGGTTCCGCTCCAAGCCGGAGGGCGTCGAACGAAGCGCACCGCCGCCAGTGGCCGACCGGATGAAGGAAGCCGAGACGCAGGTTCAGCAGCGCCAGGCGCGGGAGAGGGAGGCGGCCCAGGAGCTCCAGGCCCGGCAGACTGCCCATCGCGCCGAGGCCGAGCGGCGGGAACGGGAACTGAGAGCAGCCGAGGCCCAAGCCGAGAAGCGGGCCCGGGCCGAGGCGGAGCGCCTGGCGGCCGAGAACGCCGCCCGAGAGGCGGCGGCGCGCCAGGCCCAGGAGGAGGCCTCACGGCGGGCCGCGCGAGCCGAAGTCGAGAGGGCGGCGCGAGCCCAGGCCGAGAAGCAGGCCCGAGCCGAGGCGGAGAGGATCGCCCAGGTCGAGGCTCAGCGGGCGGCGCAGGCGGAATCCCAGCGGGCCGCCGAGCAGGCCAGGATCGAGAGGGAGGCAAAGAAACGCAAAGCCGCAGAGGAAGCGGCCGCCCGGGCAGAGGCGGAGGCCCGAGCTGCGGAGGAAGTCCGGCAGCAAGCCCGAGCTGCGGACGAAGCCCGGCAGCAAGCCCGAGCTGTCGAGGAGGCCCGGGCTGCGGCGCAGCCTGCGGCCGAGGCCGGCGCCGACCAGAAGTCCTCGCCGGCGCCCGGCAAAGGCGGAAAGCCGGCCGGGACCGAGGAGCCGGCCAAATCGAAGGCGGCAACCGAAACGGGCTCATCGCTCGACGAGCTGCTGGAGGAGATCCGGCGCAAGCGGGACGAGGAACGCCGTGCCGAGGCCCCGGAGCCGGCGGACGTCGCCGATGCACGGCCGGCTGCCGCCGAAGCGGAGATCGCCGACGCCCTGGCCAAACGAAACGCTGCGCTGGGCGACCTGCCGAGCCAGACCGCTCGCCGGCTGAAGCGCCTGCTCCAGGAGGACCACAACGATGTGCTTGACCGGCTGCGCAGGCAGCGTGGAAAGGGCAACCTCGAGGACAACCTGGCTCCCGCCGGAGATCAGGAGCGGCGGTTCCAGGCCGGCCTGACCGAAGCCCTGACGCGGGCCTTCACCGAGGGGCGCAAGGCGGGCGGCGCCTCGGGCACAACCGACGTCTCGGCCACGGTCGACAAGCTGGTATCCCGCCAGGTTCTGAACCCGCTGCGGGCCGAGGTCTCGAAAGCCATTGAGGCCGGCCTCGCCGCCGAGGACTCAGCCTCGGCTCTGTCCGAAAGGGCCAACGACGTGTTTCGGGTGTGGAAAGGGGTGAGGACCCAGCTGCTCGGCGAGGGAATCACCTACGCCGCCTACCACCAGGGGCAGCTGGACGCCTGGAAGTCGAGCCCCGGTGGGGGCAAGGTCTGGGTCCTGGCCGAGGACGAAGAGGAGTGTCCCAACGACGTGTGCCGGCGCAACGCCGAGGCGGGGGCGGTGGACCTGAAGTCGCCCTTTCCCAGCGGCCACGTCGCGCCGCCGGCCCACGGCGCCTGCACCTGCACCCTGCAGCGATCCTGAGCAATC
>DATABX010000128.1:0-2474 GCA_036259335.1 Actinomycetota bacterium | reverse complement strand
GGCACCACGTCGACCACCTGCCCCAGGCCGCTTTCCGCAAGCGCGCGCACCATCCGCTCGCGGCCGGCCGAACCTCCGAGCTCGGCGTTCACCCGGGTCGGGTCGACCACGTCGTAGCCGTGCCGGCTGCCCGCCGCCGCCTGGAGGTAGGGGGAGCAGTAGAGGTGGCTGATGCCGAGCTCCGCCAGGTAGGGAACGATCTCCGCCGCCTGGTCAAAACCGAAGTCGGGTGTCAGCTGGACCCGGTAGGTGGAGCTTGGAGTGGGCGAAGTGCTACTCACTCTCGCCGTCGGCCGGCTGCAGCTGAAAGACGAGGACCGTACGGGCCGGGACCTGCATCGGGTCGCCGGCCTTGACGACGACCGGTTCCGCGTCCTCTTCGAGAGGCGAGTAGGTGTCCAGGACCTTGGTCCACACCTCGCCGATCCTCGAAGGCAGCGTGAAGTCGACCGCGTCGACGTGCGCGTTGAAGCACAAGAAGAAGCTGTCGTCGGTGATCGGTTCGCCCCGCTGGTCGTGGGCGCCGATCGCCATCCCGTTGAGGAACACGCCCACCGTCCGCAGGCCGGCGTTCCAGTCCTCGTCCTCCATCTCCGCCCCGTCGTTGCGGAACCAGGCGATGTCGCTCAAGTCGTGGCCGATCACGGGCCGCCCCTGGAAGAAGCTCGGCCGGCGGAACACCGGGTGCTCGTTGCGGAAGGCCACCAGCTTGCGGGTGAAGTCGAGGAGCGCGGCGTCCTGGGTGTCCCAGTTGAACCACGAGATCTCGTTGTCCTGGCAGTAGGCGTTGTTGTTGCCCTGCTGCGAGCGGGCGAACTCGTCGCCGGCAAGGATCATCGGCACCCCCTGCGAGAGCAGCATGATGGCCATCAGGTTGCGCCGCATATGGTCGCGGCAGCCGAGCACCTCCGGGTCGTCGGTGGGTCCCTCGGCGCCGCAGTTCCAGGAGCGGTTGTGGGACTCGCCGTCGGCGTTGCCTTCACCGTTGGCCTCGTTGTGCTTTTCGTTGTACGAGGTCAGGTCGGCCAGCGTGAAGCCGTCGTGGGCGGTGACGAAGTTGACGCTGGCCGACGGGCGCCTGCCGGTGGCTTCGTAGAGGTCCGAGCTGCCCATGACCCGGTAGGCGAAGTCGGAGAGGGTGCCGCCGGTTCCCAGCCAGAACTCCCGCATCGTGTCCCGGTACTTGCCGTTCCACTCCGACCACAGAGGCGGGAAGTTGCCTACGTGGTAACCGCCTTCACCCAGGTCCCAGGGCTCGGCGATGAGTTTGACCTGGCTGACCACCGGGTCCTGGTGGATGAGGTCGAAGAATGCCGACAGCCGGTCGACGTCCTGGAACTGCCGCGCCAGGGTGGCGGCCAGGTCGAAGCGGAACCCGTCGACGTGCATTTCGGTCACCCAGTAGCGCAGCGAATCCATGATCAGCTGCAGCACGTGCGGGTGGGCGACGTTGAGGCTGTTGCCGGTGCCCGTGGTGTCGAAGTAGTAGCGCGGATCCTCCTCGACAAGCCGGTAGTAGGCGGAGTTGTCGAGGCCACGGAACGACAGGGTAGGCCCGAGGTGGTTCCCCTCGGCGGTGTGGTTGTAGACCACGTCGAGGATCACCTCGATGCCCGCTTCGTGCAGCGTCTTCACCATCTGCTTGAACTCGGCCACCTGCTGGCCGTTCTGCCCGGACGAGCTGTACTCGTTGTGGGGGGCCATGAATCCGATGGAGTTGTAGCCCCAGTAGTTCCGCAGCCCCTTGTCCGCCAGGTGTGAGTCGTGGACAAACTGGTGCACCGGCAGCAGCTCGACTGCGGTCACCCCGAGCGAGTTCAGGTACTCCAGCGAGGCGGGGTGTGCCAGTCCGGCGTAGGTGCCGCGCAACTCCTCAGGAACCCCCGGGTGAAGCTTGGTGAACCCTTTGACGTGCACCTCGTAGATCACGCTCTTGTCCCGGGGGATCCTAGGCGGCCGGTCGTTGTCCCAGTCGAAGAACGGGCTGGTGACGACCGACTTGGGCATAAAAGGCGCGCTGTTGGTGTGGTTCAGCGCGCCGTCGGGGTCGTTGAACCGGTAGTTGAACATCGCTTCGTTCCACCGGACCTGGCCGTCGACCGCCTTGGCGTAAGGGTCGAGCAGCAGCTTGGAGGGGTTGCAGCGCAGCCCGGCGTCGGGGTCG
This sequence comes from Actinomycetota bacterium, assembly GCA_036259335.1. Taxonomy (GTDB): domain Bacteria; phylum Actinomycetota; class CADDZG01; order JAHWKV01; family JAHWKV01; genus JAJCYE01. Next base: position 310 of record DATABX010000128.1, on the reverse strand, counting down.
AACGGGCCGTAGACCCGGAAGCCGTAGCGCTGGCCGGGTCCGGAGTTCGGCAGGTAGCCGTGCCAGCAGAAGGCGTGGACCTCGGGCAGGTCAGCCCGGGTCTCGCTGCCGTCCTCGTCGAAGATGCACAGCTCGACCCGCTCAGCGACCTCGGAGAACACCGAGAAGTTGACCCCCGTGCCGTCGTACGTTGCGCCCATTGGATAGGGCATGCCGGGCCAGAGCTTCATCCGATCCTCTCGAAAGTCAGCGAGGACGGAACCGTTGCGGTTTTCCTCGGGAATTTGGTGGGGGGCACGGCAAAGTTACC
>DATABX010000127.1:0-4216 GCA_036259335.1 Actinomycetota bacterium | reverse complement strand
GCGCCCGCAAGGTGGGCGGAGATCACCGTAGCTCCGGAACCACCCTTGGGAGCCCAGACTGCGTGGAGGGCACCGGCGGGAACTGCGGTCGGAGCTTGCACCGCGCAGCCGCGCTCGACGAGCCCTCGAAGCTGTCCGCGTTCGTCCGGCCACTGGACGAACCCGCGGGCACCCAGTTTGAGGGCCGCACGCAGGGCCGCTGGGGTCTCCTGCCGCCCGAAGACAACCAGGCCGGCGGAAAGCTGGGCTCGCCGCGGATGATCGACCAGCTGCACCGCTACCGCCTCGGATGCCAGCACGCAGTCCGGGCGGGCCGGCCGGCCAAGCAACTCGTCGGCAGACCGGGCCGATCGAAGCAGCTTCCAGTGCGGGATCTCTTCGAGGTGCCGGATGACCTCGTCGAGAAGGATCAAGTCGTCGGAGGCGACGAGAACGGTAGGTGAGGCGGACATAAACCCCCCTTGGCGTGGTGGACCGCGGGGAAGTTTCCGAAGGGGAAGTGGTGCCGCAGGATTTTTCTACAACAGGCCGCCGACAAAATTCCAGACCCAAAGTACAAATTCCGTGATCAGGACCGAAATTTTCGGAACCGACTAAGCTGGCTACGGAGGCGAATGGGGCCTGGTGGCTCTCCTGGTCTTCAAAACCAGTGCACCGGTGATGAGCCGGTGGGCGGGTTCGATTCCCGTCCGTCTCCGCTAGACGCTCCGCCGGACCCGCCAAGCCCGGTGCCAATCTTCACCCGCCCACCGCTGCGCAGCATGTGGGCGGGTTCGATTCCCGTCCGTCTCCGCTAATTGGCCGGTCCCAGGACCGGACTATTCGATGATCTCCGGTGCTTTGCCGCGCTTGATCGAGACCATCAGGATGCCGGCCAGGATCGCCAGACCTCCCGGGTAGACCAGGACCGACGGGGTCTCTGCGAATAGCAGGAACGCGAGGGTGATCGCGATCGGCGGCTCGGCCATCACCGCAACCGATACCGTCGTTGAATCCAGGTCTCGAAGCACGAAGTTCAGGATCGTGTGGCCGAGCAGCTGCGGGCCTACGACGATCCCGGCAATCGCCAGCCAGGTCGGCCGGGGGTAGCCGCCCAATGGGATGTCCGCCGCCAGGCAGACGGCCAACAGCAGGATCGCCGCGGTCCCGTAGGTGAGCACCGAGTATTCGACGATCCCAAGCCGGCGACGGGAGACCTCGCCGGCCAGCGTGTACCCGGCAACGGCGACCGCCCCGAGCAGAGCAAGCGCGTCGCCGGCCAGGGAGACCGTCCCGTCTCCCCCACCGGCCAGCGCGATCACCCCGGTTCCGGCCAGAGTCAGGACGATCCCGAACGACACCGCGGCCCGCATCCGCTCCCGGAACAGCCATCGGGCCGCCAGCGCGGTGAACACCGGCGTCGTGGATACGAGCAGCACCGAGTTGGCCACCGTGGTCAGCTCGAGCGAGGTGATCCAGCCCCCGAAGTGCACGGCGAGGAACGCACCGGCGACTACCGGCAGGATCCACCCCCGGCCCGCCAGTCTCGAGTACCCCCGCCTCCCGAACGGCGCCAGCGCGGCCGCCCCGGCAGCGCACCGCCAGAACGCGATCGCCAGCGGCTCGGCCCCCTCGGCGTAGCGGATCAGGATCGCCGACCCTCCTACCGACAGCACGCCCAACGCCAGCAGCAGCCAGGACTTCGAATCCGGCGCCGGTGCTCCCCGCTCACCCACGGCGCAGGTCGGCCAGCACCGTGGCCGCGGCGTTGCGCCCCGCGGCTCCCATCACGCAGCCGCCCGGGCTCGCCCCGGATCCGCACAGGTACAGGCCGGGCACCGGGGTTCGGTAGGCGAACCGGGCGCCGAAGCTCTGCTCGGGCAGCAGCGCCCCGTGGAAGATGTCGCCTCCGGTGAGGCCGAACCGCTCCTCGAGCTCGGGCGGGCCGAGCACCTGGGAGGCCAGCACCGCATCGGGCAGGTTGGGGGCGTAGCGGCCCAGGGTCGTCACCACCGACCGAAGGGCGTCATCCGCCGACCAGGCTCCGACCGGGGCGTACTGGGTGAACGCCGAGACCACTTGGGTGCCGGGAGGCGCCAGGGTCGGGTCGGTCGCCGAGGCCAAAAACACCTCCATAAACGGGTTGGCGGAGAACCGGCCGGCCTGGGCTTCGGCTGCCGCGGCCTCCAGGTAGCCGATGGACGGTGCGATCTCGGTGGTCGCCCGGTGCTGGGGGCCGGGACCGCCGGGCAGCGCCCGGAACTCAGGAAGCTCGGCGAGCGCCAGGTTTACCTTGACCACCGCCCCGTCGACCCGCCACCCCTCGACGCGGCGGCGGAACTCCGGCTCCAGGGCGCCCTCCGGCACCAGGCCGAGGAAGGTCCGCTTCGGGTCGGCGTTGGAGAGCACCACCCCGGCGGGCTCCTCGGAGCCGCCGGCCACGACCCCCACCGCACGGCCGCGGTCGACCAGGATCTCGTCGACCGGCACGCCGGTTCGGATCACGACCCCGGCTTCGGCCGCCGCCGAGGCCAGCGCCCCGGTGAGCGCCCCCATGCCGCCCCGCACCCAGGCCCAGGTGCCGGTGGCGCCGATCAGCTCGCCCCCGAGCGCGTGGTAAGCCATGACCCAGGCGGTGCCCGGCTCCCGGGGTGACGCCTGGGTGCCGATGATCCCCTGGGTCGCCAGGCACCCGCGCACCTCGTCCGAGGAGAAAAACTCCTCGACCACCTCCGCGGCGCTTCCGGCTACCGCCAGCCGCCAGACGTCGGACCGGCCCCGGCGGGCCAGCTCCCGCTCGACCTGTTCCGGCGGCGGAGGAGCCGGCGTCTCGACGAAGGGCCGCAGCAGCTCCACCGCCTCCTCCCAGAACCGGCCCCACCGGGGGTAGGCGTCGGCGTCGGGTGGGTGGATGCGGGCCAGCTCCTCCCGGGTGCGGGCCGCATCCCGCCAGACGAAGAAGTGCCGGCCGTCCGGGAGCGGCACGAACATCTGCGGGTCCTTGGGGGTGAACTCCAGGCCGTGGCGGGCCAGGTCGAGGTCCCGGTAGACGTCGGGGCGCAGCAGCGACAGGGCGTAGGAGGCCGTCGAGACCCGGACGCCGGGCATCAGCTCCTCGGTGACCGCCGCCCCGCCGACCACCGGCCGGCGCTCGAGCACCCGGACCGAGAGCCCGGCCCGGGCGAGGTAGCAGGCGGCGACCAGGCCGTTGTGGCCGGCGCCGACGACGATCGCATCGGTTTTTTGCATCGCTAGGGAGAATAGCCACCGGGCCTGCTGACCGCCGGTCGCCGATCTGCGAGAATTCCGTCGCTCAAATGAACGCGCAGCCGTCGATGGGGATCACCGAGGCGCCTCGCCCGGACCGCAGCACGCTGCTCGCCTTCTCCGCGACGGTGCTCATCGGGGGGCTGAACTTTCTGCTGGTCAAGTTCAGCAACGAGGAGCTTCCCCCGATCTACGGCGCCGGCGTCCGGTTCGGTCTCGGTGGGCTGGTGTTTCTCGGGATCGCGTTGGCCCGGAAGATGGCCCTGCCGCGGGGCCGGGCGCTGGCCGGGGCCGCGGTCTACGGGCTGCTCAACTTCGGGGTCGGCTACGCGCTGGTGTACTTCGCCCTGACCAGGCTCCAGGTCGGGACTACGTCGGTGATCATGGCGCTGGTGCCGCTGCTGACGCTGGTCTTCGCGGTGTTCCACGGCCAGGAGCGGTTCACCGGGCGGGGGGTGGCGGGGGCGCTCCTGGCGCTGGCCGGAATCACGATGCTCTCGCTGCGGTCGCTCGGCGCCGACGCCCCGGCTCTGTACCTGCTGGCGGTCTTCGGCGGGGCCTGCGCCGCCGCCGAGTCGACGGTTCTCGTCAAGGGGTTCCCCCGGGCCCACCCGGTGACCACCAACGCCGCCGGCATGGGGGCCGCCTCGCTGCTGTTGTTTGCCATCTCCGTTGGGTTCGGCGAGTCGTGGGTGCTGCCCCGGACCGGGCGGACCTGGTTGGTGGTGGCGTGGCTGGTCGTCGTCGGTTCGGTGGGGCTGTTCGGCCTGGTCGTCTTCGTGATCCGGCGCTGGACCGCCTCGGCCGCGGTTTACGCCCTGACCCTGATGCCGGTGGTTGCAGTGGTCGCCGGGTCGCTGTTCGCCGGCGACCACTGCAACCACCGGCATCAGGGTCAGGGCGTAAACCGCGGCCGAGGCGGTCCAGCGCCGGATCACGAAGACGACCAGGCCGAACAGCCCCACCGAAC
>DATABX010000126.1:0-3126 GCA_036259335.1 Actinomycetota bacterium | reverse complement strand
GCCAGGGCCACCAGGGCAACCATCGGGTCCGGGACAACGATCTGCCGGCCGGTTTCAACTTGCACGGGCCGGTCGACCACCACAACCGAGGCACCCCGCAGGAGCGCCTCCGCCACGAAGTCGTGGCCGTCCAGGAAGTCTCCCCTCAAGGCGAAGAAGGCATCGCCGGGCTTGATCAGGCGGGAATCGGCGACCGCCCCGGTGACCCGGATCCGCTTGTCCAGCGAGTCCGGCGAGCCGCCCATTACCCGTGCCGCCTCAACCAGCGACAGGTTCACGGCCTCATCTCCCGCAGAACCTCTGCCGCGACCAGCCGGTCGTCGAATGGAAAGACGGTCCCGCCGATGGTCTGGCCGGTTTCGTGGCCTTTACCCGCGATCACGACCACGTCTCCGGCCCGAGCGCTGTGGACCGCCTCCCCTATCGCCTCCCGCCGGTCCTGGATGATCCGGTAGTTGCCTTCGGCCGCCACCAGTCCCACCTCGATCTGCTTCAGGATCTCTGCCGGGTCCTCGCTCCGGGGGTTGTCGGAGGTGGCGTACGCCACGTCGGCCAGCCTGCCCGCCGCCTCTCCCATCTCCGGGCGCTTCGCCCGGTCCCGGTCTCCACCGCACCCGAAGACCGCAATCACCCGGCCGCCGCTCAGCCCGCGGGCCGCCTGCAGCACGTTGGCCAGAGCATCGGGCGTATGAGCGTAGTCGACAACCACCAGGAACCCCTGCCCTTCATCGACCGGCTCGAAACGGCCGGGAACCGATGCCAGGCCGGCGATTCCAGAGGCGATGGCCTCCGCAGAAATACCCATCTTCAGCGCCGCGCACGCGGCTGCCAGGGCGTTGGACACGTTGAAAAGGCCCGGCAGGCGGACCTGCAAAGGCAGGTCAAGGCCGCAACCCACCGCCCGGAACACCGAGCCGCGGCTGTCCGCGACCACGTCGGTCGCCACCACATCGGCCTCCGGCTCCATCCCGAAGCGCAGCGGGATGTACGGAAGTTCGCCCGCCAGGCGCCGGCCGTACGGGTCATCGACGTTGATGACCGCAGCCCTCGGCCCGGGCGAGGTGAACAGCTTGGCCTTCGCCGCGTAGTACTCCTCCATGGTTCCGTGGTGGTCCAGGTGGTCGTGGGTCAGGTTCGTGAAGACTGCGACGTCGAACGTTATGCCCTCGGTCCGTCCGCTCTCGATGCCGATCGAGGTGACCTCGAGCGCGCACATCCTGGCGCCGGCACCGGCCATCTGCCTCAGCAGCCGCTGGATGTCGACCGCCTCGGGGGTTGTCCGTGCAGCCGGGGTAGCGCGCCCCGCCACCCGCGTTTCGACGGTCCCGATGAGGCCTGCCGGGTCCCCGGCGGCCCGGAAGATCGACTCCAGAAGGTAGGTGGTGGTGGTCTTGCCGTTGGTGCCGGTCACCCCCGCTACCGCTACTGTGCGACTGGGGTCGCCGAAAAACGGGGCGGCCAGCAACCCCATGGCGGCCCTGCTGTTCGGCACGACCAACTGAGGGACCCGGCGCCCCGGCAAGGTCACCGGCTCCTCGACGACCAGCGCAGCGGCCCCCGCCTCAACGGCTCGGGCGGCGTGGGCGTGGCCATCCTGCGTCCGGCCCCGGACGCAGAAGAACAAGGTGCCCGGCGTGACGGTGCGGGAATCGTAGGCGAGATCGGTGATCGGGATGCCGGCTCCGTCGGGCAACTGGGCGCCCAGCGCGCGGGCAACAGCCTCTAAATTCATTGCGTAGAGCATCCCATTAGTAGGCCGTCAGCGAAAACGGGCAACCGGGCCCGGGCCGCCGTAACCGCCCCTCTAGCCGGCCGGGGGCGCTGCCAGAGCCGGGCCGTTCAACACCCTTCCGGGAGCCACCTCGGCCCCCAGCCGGCGAAGTGAGAACTGCATGATCTCTTTGAAGGTGTAGGCGGCGGTCTCCCCCGCCAGGATCGGCTGCGGGTCGTCCAGCACTACCGCCACGACCAGCTTGGGGTTCTCCGCCGGCGCAAACCCCACGAACGACGCCATGTAGCCGGAGTACCCGGCTGCTCCGATCCTCGGCTTCTGGGCGGTCCCGGTCTTGCCCGCCACCCGGTACCCCGGAATGGCGGCGGCGCTGCCGGTCCCTCCCCTGCCCGCCGTGACGCCCACCAGCATCTCGGTGATCGTCTTTGCGGTTTCGGACTCGATTACCCGGGGGCCCTGGGACTTCTTCGCGTAGTGCTTTTTGCCCTCGGCGTCGACCGTGGCAAGGATCAGGTTCGGCTGGACCTCCACGCCGTCGTTCGCGAGCGTGGCGTAGGCACGGGCCATCTGGAGGGGGGTGACGGCAACGCCCTGGCCGATCGCTATGGTGCCCAGCGAGGTCTGCCACCACTTGTCCGGCTTCGGCAGGATGCCGGCCGATTCCCCGGGGAACCCCAGCCCGGTCTTGCGGCCGTAGCCGAACCGGCCGAGGTAGTCGTACAGGCCCTGCTTGCCCAGCCGCTCGGCGACCTTGATGGTGCCGACGTTGGAGGACGACTGGATGACCTGCGAAAAGGTCAGGTTCTGCACCGGGTGCGGGTGGGAGTCCTTGAAAGTCTTGGAGCCGATCCTCAGCTGGTCGTCGACCCTCATAACCTCCGTAGGGGTGGTGACGCCGTTCTCGAGAGCCGCCGCCGCCGTGACCATCTTGCTCACCGAGCCCGGTTCCATCACGTCGACCACCGCACCGTTCTTGCGGGTGGCGGCGGTACTGGCTTTGAGGTCGTTCGGGTTGAATGTCGGGTTGTTGGCCATGGCCAGGATGTTGCCGGTCTCAGGGCTCATCACGATGACCGTCCCGCCGTTGGCGCTGTAGGCCTTGACCGCCCGTGCCAGGGCCGCCTCGGCTTCGTACTGGATCTGCTTGTCGATGGTGAGCACCAGGTCGTTGCCCTCGACCGCCTCCTGAACCGAGGACTCCCCCACCGGGATGATGCGGCCGGCGGGATCCCTCTCGGTAACCGCCTTTCCGGGCCTGCCGGTAAGCACGTCGTCGTAGGCGTTCTCCAGGCCGGCCAGGCCTGTGTTCTCGTCGCCGACGAAGCCCAGGACCTGCGCGGCCAGAGGACCGGAGGGGTAAAACCGCTTCGGCTCCGGGATCAGCCCGATGCCCG
>DATABX010000125.1:0-3668 GCA_036259335.1 Actinomycetota bacterium | reverse complement strand
CTGCTCCGGCACGGGTTGAGCCTTGAAGAGCTGCCGACGGTGGGAGTGTTCGCCAGCGACGCCCCGGTCCGTCCCAACCCGATCGGGTTGACGGTCGTGGAGCTGGCCGGCCGCGAGGGCAACCTGCTGACCGTCAAGGGCCTGGACGCCTTCGACGAGGCGCCGGTGCTGGACATCAAGCCCTACACCGAGGACCGCCTGAAGCCCGATGCGAGGATGGCGGGCTGGCACGCCGAGCTCCTCCGAAGGACCGGCGCCAGGCGCGTCTAGGGCAAGAAGCGAAATCCCGCCTCGATGGGCGGGATTTGATCGGTGCGATTTGTGCGTGGAGCCGAGGGGACTCGAACCCCTGACTTCTGCCTTGCAAAGGCAGCGCTCTACCAGCTGAGCTACGGCCCCTCCGGTTGCCTATTCTAGGGCGGCGTCTTCAGGTGCGCTGCAACGCCGCCAGCCTCACCCCGCGATAGGCGAGGCGTGCGAAGAAGTCGTCGGGGTCGAAAACGGCTTCGGTGGCGTAGGCGCCGCTTGGCCGGTCGGGCATTGCCGCCAGGGTCTGCACCGCCACGATCAGCGGCGCAACCAGCAGGTTGGGCAGCTGGTCGACCACGCCGAAGGTCAAGGTCTCCTCCCGGCCGTCCCGGTCGCCCGTCACATCCGCCCGGACCGCCGACCAGGGCTGGTTGGAAGCTTTGACCTTGCCGGCGATCGCCACCAGCTTGCTCGACACCGCTCCGGAACGCAGCGACCCGAGCCCGGGCAGCATGGACGACGACCGCAGGATGCCCTCCGCCAGCGGGTCCATTAGCGCTCCCTGGACCGTAAGGTCCTGCAAGTCGGGCAGGGATGCGGGCAGGCTCAGGGGCTCCGCCGCCCGAGCCAGTCGCAGCGTGCGCCAGCCTACCGGCTCCGGAAAGAACACCGGCTCCGGGCCTTCGCCGGCGTCGGCCGCCTGCAGGTTGCCTCCCTCGATCTTCATCGCCTGGCCGGTCAACAAGCCGTGAGCCCGGCTGAGAGCCGACTGGGACAGCGACCCGGCCGATGACGCCACCCAGCCGATGCGCACCTTCCGAACGGTGTCCAGGGAGGCCGCAGCCGACTTGACCATCAGGTTCGTTATCCCGGGCGACCAGCCGACCCCGGCGACGAGCAGCGTACCGGCAGCGCGGGCCTGGTCCGTAAGATCGAGCAGCGCCTCCACGACATCGGGGGAGCTGCTGGGCGACACGTAGGGCACCCCGGCCGACATGGCGGCGATGGCGGTGCTCCGGGCCTCCTCCGGGTTCTCGACCCACGGGCCGATGACCAGGTCGGTGCCGGAGGTCGCCGCCTTGAGGTCGTCGCCCCGCAGCACGGTGTCGACGTCGGGGTCCTCGTTCAGGACGGCGGAAAGCAGTGCCGTGGCGCCGCCCGACCCCAGAACCGCTATCCGGGTCACGCGGAGGTGGAGCCGTTGGTGCTGGGCTTGGTGGAGGCGTCCTTCCACGAGCCCTCCGGAGGAAGGTTGGGAGGGCGCAGCTTCTTCGACATCAGCGCGTAGCCGCCGACGACCGCGGCCCCCAGCATCCAGGGAAGCTTTTTCATCCTGGAAGGTTAACAGGCGCTGGGACCGGCCGGCGCAGTTGCTAAGCGGCCGGCCTTGGCGTTGCGTTGGGGGGAGTTTGGTGGGACAAGCGGTTGGGCACGCCTCTCCACTTCCAATTTATACCCCGGTGGGGGGCTTGCCGCAAGACCCCCTCCGTGCCGCATAATCGCCGGCTGCAGCCCGGAACCCCTAGAAATCGGAGGAGCGAATGCCTGAATTGCTATCGACACACGCGGTGGTCATCGCCGGAGGTGGTCCGACCGGGATGGTGCTGGCGGGCGAACTGGCGTTGGCGGGGGTGGACGTTGCGATTGTCGAGAGGCGACCCAACCAGGACCTCCCCGGCTCCCGGGCCGGCGGCTTGAGTTCACGCACCATCGAGGTCTTCGATCAGCGGGGAATCGCCGACCGGTTCCTTGCAGAGGGGCAGATCGCCCAGGTCGCGGGGTTCGCCGTGACCCGGCTGGACATCAGCGACTTTCCTACCCGGCACAACTACGGGCTGGGACTGTGGCAGAAGCACATCGAGCGCATCCTGGCCGGCTGGGTCGCCGAGCTGAAGGTCCCGGTCCTCTACGGCAACGAGGTCACCGGGTTCGTCCAGGACGACGCCGGCGTGGACGTCGAGCTGTCCGGTGGCCAACGCTTGAGGGCACAGTATCTCGTCGGGTGCGACGGAGGACGCAGCCTGGTGCGGAAAACCGCCGGCATCGAGTTCCCCGGCTGGGATGCGACGACGAGCTCCCTGCTCGCCGAGGTCGAGATGACCGAGGAGCCGGAGCTGGGCATCCGCCGCACCGCCTCGGGCATGCATGCCCTGGGCAAGGTGGAGTACGAGATCGTCGACGGCGAGGTGGTCTACGGGAAAGGGGGCACGGTCGGGGTCATGCTGACCGAGTCGCAGGTAAACACGACCGAGCCCACCCTCGGCGATCTGAGGGAGGGCCTGATTGCCGTCTACGGCACGGACTACGGAATCCACAACCCCACCTGGATCACCCGGTTCACCGACGCGACGCGGCAGGCGGCGGAATACCGCAAGGGACGAGTCCTGCTGGCGGGCGACGCCGCACACGTGCACTCCCCGGTCGGTGGACAGGGCCTCAACACCGGCGTGCAGGATGCGGTGAACCTGGGATGGAAGCTGGCCCAGGCGGTCCACGGGACGGCTCCCGAGAACCAGCTCGACACCTACCACACCGAACGCCACCCGGTCGCCGCCCGGGTGCTGCGCAACACGATGGCGCAGACGGTCCTCATGCGGCCGTCCGAGCCGCGCCTCGAGGCCCTGAGGGACGTAATGTCCGACCTGCTCAGCATGGAAGAGCCGCGTAAGCGGTACGCCGCAATGCAATCCGGGCTGGACATCCACTACGACCTTGGAGAGGGACACCCGCTCCTCGGCCGGCGCATGCCGGATCTGGACCTGGTCACCGGCGGCGGGCAGCCCCGCCGGGTGTTCACCCTGTTGCACGCTGCACGCCCCGTGCTGCTCAACCTCGGCGAGCCCGGCGCCCTCGACGTCGCTGGTTGGGTCGACCGGGTCTCGTTGGTCGACGCTGAATACGCCGGCACGTGGGAGCTTCCGGTGCTCGGGGCGGTCACCGCTCCCAGCGCGGTGTTGATCCGGCCCGACGGATACGTGGCCTGGGTAGGAGAGGGAACCCAACACAGCCTCACCGAGGCCCTGACCAGGTGGTTCGGACCGCCCGCTCCAAGTAGGAGCGGGAGCCGTGGGTAGTGGGGTTACGTGGAGTCGAACCACGGACCTCAGCATTATCAGTGCTGCGCTCTAACCAGCTGAGCTATAACCCCTCGAACCGAGTTGTACTGTGGTGCCGGGCGCGGCACTCTCCACGCCGACAGCACTTTCAGCGCCCTCCTCGGACCTCCACTTTAACTGAAGCCTCCGCCCCTGCATTCGGCGCCCGGTGCCGCGCCTTCCGGCCGGCCGGCCGTCCGCCGCTTTCAGGCCGGGAGGTCGGCTTCCTCGTTGACCGGGGCGATTGCCGCCACCTCGACCCCCTTGTCCAGGGTCATCACCCGCACTCCGGTGGTGTCGCGGCCCTGGCGGGAGATGTTGCGG
>DATABX010000124.1:0-4725 GCA_036259335.1 Actinomycetota bacterium | reverse complement strand
TGCAGGCAAAGACCGCGGAGTTCCGGACCCGGCTGGAGAACGGCGAGACCCTGGACGATCTGCTGCCGGAGGCGTTCGCAGTGGTCCGGGAGGCGGCCTGGCGGACCATCGGCCAGCGCCACTTCGACGTCCAGGTGACCGGCGCTACCGTCCTGCACCAGGGGGCGATCGCCGAGATGAAGACCGGTGAGGGCAAGACCCTCGCCTCCACGATGCCGATCTACCTCAACAGCCTGGCAGGCCACGGCGTCCACGTGGTCACCGCCAACCCCTACCTGGCCAAGCGGGACGCCGAGTGGATGGGCCAGATCTACCGATTCCTCGGCCTGAAGGTCGGCCTGATCCAGCCGCAGGGCTCGTTCCAGGCCAAGCGGGAGGCGTACGCCGCCGACATCACCTACGGGACCTCCAGCGAGTTCGGGTTCGACTTCCTGCGCGACAACCTGGCCCTCACGATCGCCGAGACGGTGCAGCGGGGCCACCACTTCTCGATCGTCGACGAGGTCGACTCGATTCTCATCGACGAGGCTCGCACCCCTTTGATCATCTCCGGCGCCGCCGACGAGTCGGCCAAGTGGTACAAGACCTTCGCCCGCCTGGTGCCCAAGCTGAAGCCCGACCAGCACTACGAGGTCGACGAGGCCAAGCGGACGGTCGCCATCAACGAGGAGGGCATCTCCCGGGTCGAGGCGCTGCTCGGGGTGGAGAACCTCTACGATCAGGTCCAGACCCACCTGGTCCACTACCTCGACTCAGCCCTTCGGGCCAAGGAGCTCTACAAGAAGGACCGCGACTACATCGTCCAGGACCGCAAGGTGGTAATCGTCGACCAGTTCACCGGCCGGACGATGCCCAGCCGCCGCTGGTCGGACGGCCTGCACCAGGCGGTGGAAGCCAAGGAGGGCCTCGCGGTCCAGGAGGAGAGCGTCACCGAAGCCACCATCACCGTGCAGAAGTACTTCCAGATGTACGACAAGCTTTCGGGCATGACCGGCACCGCCCTCACCCAGGCGGCCGAGTTCGCCAACGTCTACGGCCTGGACGTCTACGAGATCCCCACCCACCGGGTGATGCAGCGGATCGACCAGCCGGACCTGGTCTACAAGTCCGAGGACGCCAAGTGGAAGGCGCTGACCGAGGACCTGGTCGAGCGCAACGCCAACGGCCAGCCGTGCCTGGTCGGCACCGTCGACGTCGCCAAGTCGGAGAAGCTGGCCGGCTACCTGGACCGCCGGGGTGTCAAGCACGAGGTGCTCAACGCCAAGAACCACGAGCGTGAGGCGTTCATCGTCGCCCAGGCCGGCCGGATCGGCGCAGTCGTGGTCGCCACCAACATGGCCGGCCGAGGTGTCGACATCCTGCTCGGAGGCAACGCCGAGTACCTGGCTCGCCAGGAGATGTCCACCCGCGGCTGGGACAACGACGAGTACCTGCTGGAGCTGATGTCACCCGACGACCGGGCGGCGTACGAAGCCGAGTACCTGCCGATCCTCGAGCAGAAGAAGGCCGAGTGCGAGGCCGAGCACGACAAGGTCGTCGAGCTGGGCGGCCTCTACGTCCTGGGTACCGAGCGCCACGAGTCCCGCCGGATCGACAACCAGCTGAGGGGCCGCTCGGGCCGCCAGGGGGATCCGGGGGAGAGCCGCTTCTACCTTTCGCTCGAGGACGACCTGATGCGTTTCTTCGCCACCGGGATGATCAACTCGGTCATGGAGAAGATGAGCGTCCCCGACGACCAGCCCATCGAGGCGAAGATGGTCTCCAAGGCCATCGAGCGGGCGCAGTCGCAGGTGGAGTCGCAGAACTTCGAGATCCGCAAGAACCTGCTGAAGTACGACGAGGTGCTGTCCAAGCAGCGCGACGAGGTCTACCGGGCGCGCCGGTCGCTGCTCGAGGGCGAGGACCTGTCGGAGCGGGCCGAGCAGATGCTCGCCGACGTCATCGAGGACACCGTGGCCACCTTCTTGAACCCGGACATCGCAACCGAGGACTGGGACTGGGAGGGCCTGGATTCGGCGATGACCCAGCTGTACCCGACGAAGCTGACCGGCACCTTCGACGAGGAGACCGCTACCTTCAACGACGTCTTCGAGGCCTTCCTGGAGGAGGCGGCCGCCTTCTACCACGAGCGTGAGGAGCAGATCGGCACCGAGCGCTTCCGGGAGCTGGAGCGGGTGGTGCTGCTGTCCATCCTGAACGCCCGGTGGCGGGAACACCTCTACGAGATGGACCAGCTTCGGGAGGGCATCGGTCTTCGGGCCTACGGCCAGCGGGATCCGCTCACCGAGTACCAGCGGGAGGCCTTCGACATGTTCGGGGCGATGATGGACTCGCTGAAGGAGGAATTCGTCCGCTACATGTTCCACGTCCAGGTGGTCGAGGAGACCAAGGCCCCGGCCCAGCCGGTGGCTGCCACCCGCGCCACCTCCGGCCAGACCGCCACCGCCCTGCAGAGCGCCCGCACCCAGGCCGGCCTGGAAGGCACCGGCGAGGGAATCGCCGGGGAGCCGGCCCGCACCGACAAGGTGCCCCGCAACGCCCCGTGCCCGTGCGGCTCCGGCAAAAAGTACAAGATGTGCCACGGGAGGGACGCCTAACCGTGCCCGAGTCGTTCGAGGACCTTGAGCCGCGCCTCAAGCACGCCGTCACCAAGCTCGATGATCTTAAGGAGTTCCTTTGACATCGACGCCAAGGCAAGCCGGATAACCGAGCTCCAGGACAAAACCGCCCAGCCGGGCTTCTGGGACGACCAGGCCGCGGCCACCCGGGCGATGACCGAGTTGTCGCGCCTGGAGGACGACGTCAAGACCCACGCCACCCTGTCCGGCAAGGTCGAGGATGCCGGCGTGCTCTGGCAGCTGGCAACCGAGGAGGACGACGCCGCCTCCTACAGGGACGCGGTCGCCCTGCTGGAAGAGCTCGACGCCGAGCTCGAGCGGCTGGAGATCCGGGCGCTGCTCAGCGGCGAGTACGACCAGGCCGACGCCATCGCCAGCCTCAACGCCGGTGAGGGAGGGACCGAAGCCAACGACTGGTGCCAGATGCTGCTCCGCATGTACCTGAGATGGGTCGAGCGGCACGAGGGCCTGGAGGCGGAGGTGCTGGACGTCCAGCCGGGGGAGGAGGCCGGGATCAAAAGCGCCACCTTCAGCGTGAGGGGCCGGTTCGCCTACGGCCTGCTGTCCACCGAGCGCGGAGTGCACCGGCTGGTGCGGATCTCCCCGTTCGACTCCTCGAGCCGCCGGCACACCTCGTTCGCCAGCCTGGACGTCATCCCCGAGGTGGCGGAGACCGCCGAGGTCGAGCTGGACCCGACCGAGCTTCGGATCGATGTCTACCGCTCCGGCGGCCCCGGTGGGCAGTCGGTCAACACGACCGACTCGGCCATCCGGATCACGCATCTGCCTACGGGGACCGTCGTGACCGTCCAGAACGAGCGATCCCAGCTGCAGAACCGGGCGGTGGCGATGAAGATCCTGGCGTCCCGGCTGGCCGAGCTCGCCCGCCGGGAGAAGCAGAAGGAGCTGGACCAGCTTCGCGGGGAGCAGATGGAGATCGGCTTCGGCTCCCAGATCCGCTCCTACGTCCTGCACCCCTACCAGATGGTCAAGGACCGGCGGACCGACGTCGAGGTCGGAAATCCCGACGCGGTCCTCGACGGGGACCTGGACGCGTTCATAGACGCAGAGTTGAGACGGCGGCGCACCGGCAGGGCGCAAGCGGAACAGAACTGACCCGGCGCTCTGCCACGACGCGTGGCGGGAAGAACACCCAGGGCGACGAAAGCAACTTTGTGCGTTATATATCTATGCTCCCGACCGGTTACGCCGTATCGTGTGCCTTCGGTGCTAAGATGCTTCAAGCTTTTGAGTCCCAGGGCGGCTTGATGGGTCCCACGTCATCTCTTGGAAAGGGTCTTTCAATCACCCAACCATGATTCGTCTCGAGAACGTAAGCAAGGTGTACAAGGGCTCAGTGGTCGCCCTTCGCGACATCTCCACCGACATCCAAAAGGAAGAGTTCGTCTTCCTCGTGGGGTCTTCGGGGTCCGGCAAATCCACCTTCATCAAGATGCTGTTGAAGGAGGAGGAGCCCAGCGAGGGCACCATCTACGTAGCCGGCAAGGACATCGGCCAGCTTCCCCGCTGGCGGGTTCCTTACCTGCGCCGGAACATCGGTTGCGTCTTCCAGGACTTCAAGCTCCTGGCCAACAAGACCGTCCGGGAGAACGTCGCCTTTGCGCTCGAGGTCATCGGGCGCCCCAAGCACATCATCAACCAGCGGGTTCCCGCCATCATCGAGCTGGTGGGGCTTACCGACAAGCTGAACAGCCTGCCGCACGAGCTCTCCGGTGGAGAGCAGCAGCGGGTCTGCATCGCCCGGGCGATGGTCAACCGGCCGCCGATCCTGCTGGCGGACGACCCGACCGGAAACCTCGACCCGTCGACCTCGGCGGACATCATGAACCTGTTGGAGCGGCTGAACGAGAGCGGCACGACGGTGCTGATCGCCACCCACGACCACGCCGTGGTCGACCGTTCCCGCAAGCGGGTCATCGAGCTGGACGGCGGCAAGCTGGTGCGTGACCAGGTGCGCGGCGTCTACGGGATCGGCTAACCAGAATCGGCAACGCAAGGCGTTCCCTTGCTTTGGATCGTCTGAAAGGAGCTTGAGGTTTGGCTTTACGGGTCAACTACTTCGTCGACGAAACCGTCTCCAACCTGC
>DATABX010000123.1:0-1659 GCA_036259335.1 Actinomycetota bacterium | reverse complement strand
GTGGACGGCCACAAGTGGCTGAACGTCCCGTACGACTGCGGTTACGTCTTCTGCGCCGACCCGCACGCCCACCTGGCGTCGATGTCCTACACCGCCGCCTATCTGACGGGGCACGGGGAAGGCCCCCACCGGGCACCGGCCGACTTCGTGCCGGAGTCCTCCCGGCGAGCCCGCGGCTTCGCCAGCTGGGCGGCGCTGAGGGAACTGGGCCGGCAGGGAGTCGCCGACCTCGTCGACCGCTGCTGTTCTCACGCCTGCCGCTTCGGCGACCGGCTCGGCAGCATGGAAGAGGTCGAGATCGGCAACGACATCGTGCTCAACCAGGTGCTCGTGAGCTTCGGGTCCGACGAACGCACCGATCGGGTCATCACCGGCGTCCAGCGGGACGGTACCTGCTGGGCCGGTGGCACCACCTGGCGCGGGCGGCGCTATCTGCGCATCTCGGTCTCCAACTGGTCGACGACCGAAGCCGACGTCGACCTTTCGGTGACTGCCATCCGGAAGGTGCTGTCCAACACGGCGTAGGGCCGCATCTCCCTCGGTCGATCGGAACACTGTCGTCCCGGCGACTGTTTACGTCCAAAAACCGCGTAACCGAGTTTGCATGCCAACGTCGATGGTGAAAAGCTCGCCTAGCGACATCCCTTCTCCACCCCAGAACAGGAGGACTGCATGTACCGCCGACCCGCCTTCTTCAGGCCTTCCCAAACCAAAATGACCAGGTTGGTGCTGCTGGTTGTGATCGCCGTGCTGGGCGCGGCGTGCGGCGGGGACGACGGCGGTGGGGACGACGGTGGTGGTTCCAGTCTTTTGGAGCGCGCCCGGGAAGAGGGAATCCGGATCGGGTTCGCCAACGAGCGGCCGTACGGTTTCGAGAACGAGCAGGGCGAACCCGACGGCGAGGCGCCGGCCGTGGCCCGGGAGGTCCTCGACCGAATGGGGATCACCGAGATCGACAGCGTGGTAGTGGACTTCCAGGCCCTGATCAACGGATTGCGGGCCGAGCGGTACGACATGGTCGCCGCCGGCATGTTCATCAACGAGGAGCGGGCGTCGCAGGCCCTGTTCACCGACCCCGACTACTGCGCCACGAGCGCCTTCGCCGTCCCCGCCGGCAACCCCGAGGGGTTGACCGACTTCGCGAGCGTAGCTGCGAATCCCGACGTGACCCTGGGAGTCGTCACCGGCGCAGTGGAGCCCGGTTACGCCGAGGGCGCAGGCGTTCCGGCCGACCGGCTCACCCGGTTCGACTCGACGGCCGACGTGGTCGACGCACTGCGGGCCGGGCGCAT
Organism: Actinomycetota bacterium; assembly: GCA_036259335.1. Classification (GTDB taxonomy): domain Bacteria; phylum Actinomycetota; class CADDZG01; order JAHWKV01; family JAHWKV01; genus JAJCYE01. The sequence continues at coordinate 367 of DATABX010000123.1, read as the reverse complement.
CGACGCTTTCGCACTTACCTCGATCACGGTGAGGGAGCAGGTGGCTAACCTTCCGGGATTCGAGGCCACCGAGGGCTTCGTCCCGGTGGTGAACGGCGAGGAGCAGCTCGGTTGCGGAGGGTTCGTCTTCCGGTTCGAGGACAAGGAGTTCCGGGACGCGTTCAACGAGGAGCTGGTGGAGATGAGGGAGGCGGACGAAATCCTGCCCCTGATCGAGGAGTTCGGCTTCACACAAGCCGAGACCGAGGCGGCCAAGGGGGTCACGGTCGAGGACCTGATCGGCCAGCCGTACGACTTCGGCATGGACAGCTAAGCCGGCAAGATGCCCGGCAGTCAGGTCTTCGGACGGCTGCTCGAGGGCGCCGGA
>DATABX010000122.1:0-6197 GCA_036259335.1 Actinomycetota bacterium | reverse complement strand
GCGGCGTGGTCGTTCAGCGCGCAGGCGATATCGAGCATCTCCAACTTCATCCTCACGATCAGCGTCCTTGCGGTCGCCAGCCGGCGTGACTTTGCGGTGTTCTCGTTGTGCATCACCACCTACCTTCTGGTGTCGCAGCTTGCCCGCTCGGCGTCGGCGCTGCCGGTGATGATCCTGTACTCCGATCGCGACGGAGGCCACGAGCAGGTCGACGAACACCGTGCCGTGGGGGTGGCGGTGCTGGTTGGGCTGGCGGCCGCTCTGGTGCTGTTCGGCCTGGCGCTGTTCAACCAGCAGGCGCGGGAGCAGTTTTTGATCCTCGGCGTCGCCGTGCCCCTGCTGCTGTTCCAGGAGTCGGCCCGGCACCTGTCCTTCGCCCGCTCCACGCCCCACATCGCCACGCTGAGCGACGGCCTGTGGCTGACCCTGCAGGTGGCCGGGTCGCTCGCGGCCTGGGGAATGGGATCGGCCACCGTGCCGGTCCTTCTGGCGGTCTGGGCGGCGTCCGGCGCCGCCGCCGGCCTGTTTGCCGCTTACCGGCTCGGCATCGCCCCGGGGATCTCCGGTTCGGTTCGGTGGCTGAGGGAGCACCGGAGCCTGTGGGCAAAGCTGGTGGTCGAGTTCGTGGTCAACTCGGGCAGCTTCTACCTGCTGCTGTACGGGCTGGCGCTGCTGGCCGGGATCGACCAGCTGGGACAGCTGCGCGCGGCCCAGACGCTGATCGGCCCGGTCATCGTCATCCTGCTCGCCGGCAACGCGCTGGGGATACCGGAGAGCGTCCGCATCCGGCGGGACGGGCGGCGCCTGCGCCGGCTCTGCGGGGTGCTGTCGGCCGGCCTCGCGGCGGCGGCTGCCGTCTGGGGGATGCTGATCTACCTGCTGTTGCCCACGTTGGGCCCGGCGCTTTTTCCCAACTCGTGGGAGACCGCCCGGCCGCTGATTCCGATGCTGTCGGTGTACGCCGCGGCGGTCGGCATCTCGACCGGAGGCGGCAGCGGCCTGAGGGCCCTCGGCGAGAACGCCTGGATCACCCGATACCGTGCGGTGAGCGGGGGGTTGGCGCTGCTCGTCGGGCTTCCGCTGTCAACGACGATCGGCGCCGACGGTGTGCTGATCGCACTGGCGGCAACCGAGACGCTGTTTGCCGGTCTGGCGTGGATACACCTGGCCCGGACCGCCGGCGGCAGTCCCGACGAGGACGGCGAGGAGTTGGAGTCCTTCGTTCCGATGTGAGCCGGAGGGCCCTACTGCGCCCCCGGCGGCTTGCGCGCCAGGATCCAGACGTTGCGCCGGACGACCGGAAGCCAGGCGGCGGCCTGGAGAAGGCGGGGCCGGCGCTTGCGCCGGGTCCGGGCCGAGATGTGCCCGGTTCCGGGGACGACCGACTCGTAACCGAGCTTCTCGACGGTGAAACCCTGGTCGGCGAACAGCAGACGGAATGACTTTCGGGTGAACGGCCGGCGGTGGGTGTAGTCGTCCCACACCCAGCGCTGGGCGTCGGGCGAGGATGCAAACACCAGGCCGCCCGGCGCCAGCACCCGGTGCACCTCGCGAACCGTGGCCACCGGGTCGGGCACGTGCTCCAGGACGTCTTTGATCACCGCGCTCTGAAAGGTCGAATCGGGAAAGGGCAAGGGCTGTGCCAGGTCGCCCAGCACGACGTTGCGACCGCGGGCGGCTGCCGCCTCAACCGCTTCGGGGGCGGCGTCGATCCCCGAGTAGTCGGGGAAGTGGTCGGCCAGCCACCCGGTCCCGCAGCCGACGTCGAGCAGACGGGTGTCGGCAGGGAAGTGGCGGGTGATGTCCCGGTAGTAGCCGGGTTGCTCGTGCCACTCGAAATAGCCCATCGGCGCTCAGTCTACGGGGCGGGTGCCGGGGCGGCCCGGCAGAGCCCGGTCGAGGACGCCGACCAGCTCGGCGGCGTGGGACTCGAGAGTCGGAGCGGTCTGCAGGAACCGGGCCGACGCCCGGTCGCGCTGCTCGGGGCCCGCCGCCGCCGCCCGGACCGCTGAGGAGTCGAGGGCCGCGGTCATCGCCTCGGTGGAGGCGGCCGGGAAGGGGTCGGCCCACTCTCCGGTGATCTCCGGCAGCGAGCCCCCGTCGCTGCAGCACAGCGGGATGCCGCAGGACAGGGCTTCCCACGCCGGCAGCCCGAATCCCTCCTCCAAGGACGGCTGGACCAAAAACCGGCAGGCGGCGAGCGCCGCCTCCAGCTCGTCCTGGCCGGCGAACGGCCGGATCTCGCAGTACTCACGCTGCCCGGGCGACAGCCGGGCGGTGAGGGCGGCGTGCTCCGCCGGGCGCCCTCCCATAATCACCAGGCGCCCGCCGCCGGCCCGGAACGAGGTGCGCCCGAACGCCTCGATCAGCCGGTCGAGGTTCTTGTGGGGCAGGAACAGCCCCAGATACAGGGCAAAGGGCTCGGCCGAGGCGGACCGGCGGAGTGCCGAGACCCTTTCGGCCATCGTCCGGTCGGCCGGGGGACAGATCCGGGTCACCCTGCCGGGCGGTATTGCGAGGTCGTCGAGCACGCACCGCCGGGAGTACTCGGACGGGGTGAGCACCTGCCGGGACAACCGTGCGGCGGCCCTCAGGTACTGACGCTTCAGCCGCCGGGCGACCGGGTTCGGGGTGAAGTGCAGCGGGATGGTGTCGTGGATGTAGGTGACCGACGGTCCGCGCCGCAGCGGCCGTTGCTGGTGCATGAACAGGACCAGGTCGCAGTCGGGAACCCGAAACCAGTGGCGCTGGCCGTAGGCCGCCCGCGGGTCCCCGGTCTCCACCACCAGCCGGGCCCCCGGCCACGCCAGCTCGGCGACGGACTCCGGGCCCCACAGGATCCACCCGGCTTCGGCCGGAGTTCGCGCCAGTCCCCGCAGGATCAGCTCGGTCAGCCGCCCCGCTCCACCGGAGTTCAGCCAACGGCAGTCCAGGACAATGCGTGGATCGGAGGGCATAGGAGGCCTTAGGATACCGACTGGACCCGGCCCATCCGTTCGAGAACCGGATGGGAAACCTGCCGTCCTCCCTCTCGGACGGCAACGAAGGAGCGCACCTGACCGACCCGCTGAGGATCTCCGCCATCCGCCGTGCCCGCCGGCTCTCGGCCCGCCTCCCCACGAGGTGGGACCGGCTGCTTCGCGAGCTGGGGAAATTTGCGATCGACTACCGCGGCGCCCGCTCCACCGGCATACGCGGCTTGTTGTTCCGGGCCCTGGGACGCTACTCGCCGGTGGTGGCCGCCCGGTACGGCGACGGCATGATCCTGGTGGACGCCTCCGACCAGGAGATCGGCCGGACGGTGTTCATGCGGGGCGAGTACGAGCGCCTGTATCTGGCCGAGGCGCTGGAGTACCTGCGCCGCCTTCCCGGCGCCTCCGAGCCCGGGCCGGTGTTCGTCGACGTCGGGGCCAACATCGGCATCTCGACCCTCGACGCGCTGCTGCACTTCGGGTTCAAGGAGGCGGTCTGCTTCGAGCCGGACAGCCGCAACTTCCGCCTGCTGCGCATGAACCTGATCCTCAACGACCTCGAGGACCGGGTGGCCACCCACCGCATGGCGCTGTCCGACTCCGACGGTTCGGGGACGATCGAGTGGGCTCCGGGTAACTTCGGCGACAGCCGCCTCGTCACCGGGGAGTCGCCGGTTGGCTCGGAGCGCGAGGTGGTGGCGACCCGCAGGCTCGACGGCCTGGTCGCCGACGGCGCCCTGGACCTGCAGCGCACCGGCCTGGTGTGGATCGACACCCAGGGATACGACCCGTACGTGCTGGCCGGCGCCCGGTCGGTGCTGGAGGCCGGGATCCCGGTGGTCGTCGAGTACTGGCCGCAGGGACTCGCCTCGAGCGGAGGGTTCGAGCTGTTCGAGGAGCTGGTGGCGGCCAACTTCGAGGTGATGGTCGACCTGCGCCGGCGCTGCGAGGGGGCGGGCGACGGGGGAGTGATGCCCGCGGCGGAGGTGGCCAGGCTGCGAGAGCGCTACGTCGGGGGCGAGTTCACGGACCTGCTGCTGCTCGGTTGACTTCCGGCCACCGCATCGCTCTGGCCCACGAGTGGCTGCGCTTCCGGCACGGCAGTGAGAAGACCTTCGAGCAGATGGCACGGGTGTTTCCCGACGCCGACCTGTACGCGCTCACGATGAACCCGGACTCCGGGCTCGACTTCGGGGGCCGGCGGGTGAGGACCACTGCGCTCGACCGGGTGGGCCCCCTCCGGGACCGCCACGCCCTGCAGCTTCCGCTGATGCCGCTGGCCTGGCGGTACGCCACCCGCGCCGAGTACGACGTGGTGGTCACCTCCAGCCACGCCTGCGCCAAGGGCTTCCGGCCGGGGCGCACCGCACTCCACCTCTGCTACTGCTACACCCCGATGCGCTACGTGTGGCTGGCGGACCTCGACCGGCGCAAGGACCCGGATCCGGTTACCCGCCTCGGCCAGCGGATCTTCCGGGCGTGGGACCTGCGCTCGGCCGGGTGGGTCGACGAGTTCGCTGCGATCTCCAACGAGGTGCGGGAGCGGATCGAGCGGATCTACCAGCGGCCGGCCCGGGTGATCTTCCCGCCGGTCGACACCGGCTTCTACACCCCCGGCGAGGGGGCCGCCCAGGGGGAGTTCGCCCTGGCGGTCTCCCGGCTGGTGCCCTACAAGCGGCTCGACCTGGCGATCCGCGCCTGCCACCGGCTGCGGATCCCGCTGAAGGTGGCCGGGTGGGGCCCCCAGGAGGCGGCGCTGGGGGCACTGGCCGCCGAGCTCGGCGCGGAGGTGGAGTTCTTTACCTCGCCGAGCGACGAACAGCTGCGCGAGCTGTACCGGGCGGCGCAGGTGTGCCTGTTTCCGGCCGAGGAGGATTTCGGGATCGTGGCGGTGGAGGCCCAGGCGTGCGGGACCCCGGTGGTGGCTCTCGGCCGGGGCGGGAGCCTGGACACGGTGGTCGACCGGGTCACCGGCGTGCACATCCCCGATCAGAGCACCGAAGCGCTGACCGCCGGCATCCGCACGGCGCTCGAGCTTCGGGTCGACCCGCAAGCGTGCCGGGCCCACGCCGAGCGGTTCTCCGAGGGAAACTTCCGCCGCGCCTTCGAGGGTTGGGTCACCGGCGCCGCCGCCGGGGCGGCGTCCTCGCCCGCCGGGTCGGCTGCCTAGCCGACCGGGTCGATCCCCAGGTCCTGGTAGGTGAGCAGCGGCTCGTAGAGGACCCCGCGCTGCTCGAAGGCCGGACGGGCGGCCTCGCCCCGGTCCACCAGGGTGGTCGCCAGGACCACGTCGGCGTCGACCTCCTTCAAGGCGTCCAGGGCGTCCAGGATCGAGCGGCCGGAGGTGATCACGTCGTCGACCAGCAGGACCGAGACCCCGGGACCGAACTCCTTGCCCTCGATCCGGCGCTGCCGGCCGTGGCCCTTGGAGGTCTTGCGGACCGAGAACCACTCGGCGTCGGTGCGCATCGCCACCGCCACCCCGATCGGGTCGGCCCCCATGGTCATGCCGCCGGCGGCCTCGAAGGTGACCCCTAGCGAGTTGGCGAGGGCGTCGATCGCCTCGGCCACCAGGGCGAACCGGGTTCCCCGGGCGATCGCCCGCTTGGCGTCGATGTAGTCGTGGCTGGTCCCACCGGACGAGAGCTGGAACGGCTCGTCCCGGCGCTCGTACCCGTATTGAAGGATGACCCGGGCCACCTCGGCACGCAGGTCCGCCAGGGGACGATGTGAGGCGGTGCGCACAGGACCGGGCATGGGACGGTTACCTCCTTGGGTTGGGAGCCCTCAAGATACAGGCTGCAGCCGCCCCATGCCCCGGTCGAAGTCTCGGGACTAGGTGTGACCGCCGACTTCGAGGACGATGACCTCCTCGTTGGTCTCGTCCACCTGGAAGGTTGCTCGGTGTTTGCCGCTCAAACGGACCTCGTACTGGTCGGCGCCCCGAAGCTTGGTGTAGTTCATGTCACCGGCCTCTTCGGCTGCTTGTCGCGGATGCATACCGCTGTTCACTTTGGCCTTGAACGTTTCCCACTTGTTCTCGGCCGACGGCGGCATGACCGCCTCGCTCCTGGGCTTTCTGGTGGAGATTTTCCAGGGCATACTTACCTCCGATCGGATGAACGAACTCCGATCCAATCCTAGTGAGACAGTCGGCGCCCGGGAAACCCTCTACGACGCTGCCAGCACCCCGTTGGTCCGGTCCCGGAACGACGAGCCGTAGCG
>DATABX010000121.1:0-5508 GCA_036259335.1 Actinomycetota bacterium | reverse complement strand
GTGTTTTCGGGGCCTTCGCGGTTCTGAAGGTAGTACCAGTAGCCGCCGGCGCCCCCGACCAGGGCCAGGACGGCGAGCGCGATCAGAACCCTCTTGGCGGTCACCGACCTATAGTACTGACCCTCCGGCGGAGTTCACGGCATGCCGGCGCCGAAATTGCTGCTACTCGGGATCCTGGGGGCGAACCGGAGGAACGGGACCAGCGTCAGGGCGCCCAGCCGAGGGCCGCCACTCCGAACCGAACCGGGCGCGCCGCAACGATTGGTTTGCGAATGGGCAATTAAGCGGTTTCGTAAACCCCCGAGGCGGCCTGCTGCGCCTCACCGGGCTTGAGATCCGCCCCCTGGTCGAGCAACAGGGACTCCAGCGCCGCCAGCAGGAGCATCACGTTGCGCTTGGTGCTGGAGTGGCCCATGAGGCCGATCCGCCACGCCTTGCCCTTGAACGGGCCGAGACCGGCGCCGATCTCGATCCCGAACTCGGTCAGCAGCCGCTTGCGCGAAGCCAGATCGTCGACGCGGTCCGGAACCCGCACCGCGTTCAAGGTCGTCAGGGAGTGATCCGGGATGTACTCGAAGCCCATGGCCTGCAGACCGGCCCGCAGCGCCTGGTGGTTCAGCTTGTGCCGGGCGATCCGGGCCTCAAGGCCCTCCTCCAGGACGATGCGCAGAGCTTCGTGCAAGGCGTAGGTCATGTTGATCGGGGCGGTGTGGTGGTAGACCCGCTCGGCCCCCCAGTAGGCGCGCAGCATGCTGACGTCCAGGTACCAGCTTTGGACCTTGGTCTTGCGGGCGTCCATCGCTGCCAGCGCAGCCGGCGAGAAGGACACGGGCGCCAGCCCCGGAGGGCAGGACAGGCACTTCTGGGTGCCGCTGTAGATCGCGTCGATCCGCCACGCGTCGACCAGGACCTCGACCCCGCCCAACGAGGTCACCGCGTCGACCAGCAGCAGCGCGCCGGCGTCGTGGACCAGCTTGGAGATCTCCTCGAGCGGCTGGTGGACTCCGGTCGAGGTCTCGGCGTGCACGATGCCCAGCACTTTGGTGTTGGGGTGGGCGGCCAGGGCCTCGGCGACGGCCGAGGGCTCGATGCTCTTGCCCCAGTCCTGCTCGATCGAGTGGACCGTCGCCCCGGCCCGCTGTGCGACGTCCCGCATGCGGGTGCCGAAGACGCCGTTGACGCAGACGACCATCTCGTCGCCCGGCTCGATCAGGTTGACGACGCACATCTCCATGCCGGCCGAGCCGGTCCCGGAGGTGGCCAGGGTCATCTCGTTGGTGGTTGAGAAAACCTCACGCATCATGGCCCGGGTCTCGTCCATGACCTTCAGGTAGTAGGGGTCCAGGTGGCCGACGGTGGGCGCAGCCAGCGCACTCAAAACCGAGGGCGGAACGTCGCTCGGGCCGGGGCCGAGCAGCACGCGTTGCGGGGGTGTGACGGGAGGAACGCTGGTTGACATGATCTGCTCCGAATCTTGGATTTGGGTACCGCAGGAATTTGGGAGGGGCGCTACACCTTCTGCGACATGACCGAGGCCATCGCCTCGCCCAGCTCGGCCGGGCTGGTGGCTACGGTCATGCCCGCCTGGCGCATGATCTCCGACTTCTCCGCCGCAGTGTCCCCGAATGCCGAGACGATGGCTCCGGCATGCCCCATCCGGCGCCCGGGCGGGGCGGTGAGGCCGGCCACGAAGCCCACGACCGGCTTGGTCATGTGGTCGCGTACGTAGGCGGCGGCGTGGGCCTCCTGCGGTCCGCCGATCTCGCCGATCAACATCACCGCGTCGGTTTCGTCGTCCTTCTCGAACAGCTTGAGCATGTCGACGAACGAGCTGCCGTTGATGGGGTCGCCCCCGATTCCGGCACTGGTGCTGACCCCGAGGCCGTACCTGGCCATCTGAGCGGCCGCCTCGTAGCCGAGCGTACCCGAGCGGGCGACGATGCCGATCCGGCCTTGGGTGTAGATGTGTCCGGGCATGATGCCGAGCATCGCTTTTCCGACGCTGATGACTCCGGCGCAGTTGGGACCGATCACGGTCATCCGCTCCCCTTCCGGGTAGCGCAGCAGGTAGCGCTTGACCCGCATCATGTCCTGAGTCGGGACGCCCTCGGCGATAACGACCGCCAGCTTGAGGCCGGCGTCGGCCGCTTCCATCACCGCGTCGGCGGCAAACGGCGCGGGCACCATGATCTGGGTGGCTTGGGCGCCGGTCTCCCGGACCGCCTCCTTCACGGTGTTGAACACCGGCAGGTCCAGGTGGGTGGTCCCGCCCTTGCCCGGGGTGACTCCCCCGACCAATTTCGTGCCGTAGGCAACGGCCTCCTTGGCGTGGAAGGTCCCCTTGTCGCCGGTGAAGCCCTGGAAGATGACCGGGGTGGTCTCGTCGACGAGGATGCTCATACCGCAGCCTCCTCTCGCGAGGTCTTCAGTGCCTTGACCGCCGCCTCGGCGGCGTCCACCAGCTCCTCGGCGCTGGTGATCTTGAGGCCGCTGTCGGCCAGGATCTGGCGTCCCTTCTCGACGTTGGTACCGGCCAGCCGGACCACCAGGGGAACCTCCAGGTTCACCTCGCCGACCGCCTGGATGATGCCCTCGGCGATCCAGTCACAGTGGTTGATGCCGGCGAAGATGTTGACCAGGATGACCTTGACCTGCGGGTCGCTCATCACCAGCCGGAAGGCGTTGGCCACCCGCTCGGGTGAGGCGCCGCCGCCGATGTCCAGGAAGTTGGCCGGCTCGCCGCCGGCGTGCTTGATCAGGTCCATGGTGGCCATCGCCAGTCCGGCGCCGTTCACGATGCACCCGATCTCGCCGTCCAGGCCGATGTAGCTCAAACCGTGCTGGGCCGCCTCGACCTCCCGGGGGTCCTCCTGGGTGTAGTCGCGCAGCTCATTTATCTGGGGCCGGCGGAACAGCGCGTTGTCGTCGAACGACATCTTGGCGTCAAGTGCGAGGACGTCGCCCGCCTCGGTGACTATCAGCGGGTTGATCTCGACCATGCTGGCGTCGAGGTCCCGGAATGCCCGGTAGGCGCCGGAGATGGCGGCCACGGTTCCTTTGACCTCCTTGCCCCGCATGCCGAGGCCGAACGCCATCTCCCGGGCCTGGAAGGCCTGAAGGCCGACCGCCGGCTCGACGACCTCCTTGACGATCGCCTCGGGCGAAGTGGAGGCGATCTGCTCGATCTCCATGCCGCCCTGGGCCGAGCCGATGATCGTGACCCGCTCGAGAGCCCGGTCGAGCACCAGCGCCAGGTAGACCTCACGCTTGATCGGCACCGCCTTCTCGATCAGGACCCGGTGACACACCTTGCCGGCCGGACCGGTCTGGTTCGTGACCAGGACGTTGCCCAGCAGCTCGTGGGCCGCCGCCTGCACCTCGTCCAAACTGCTGCACAGCTTGATGCCGCCTGCCTTGCCCCGGGCCCCCGAGTGGATCTGGGCCTTGACGGCCCAGCGGCCGCCGCCGATCTCCTCGGCCACCTGCACCGCCTGGTCGGCGGTGAACGCCACGATCCCGGTCGGGACCGGCACACCGAAGCCGGCCAGGAGCTCTTTGGCCTGATGTTCGTGTATGTCCATGGTTAGTCCGTAACTCCCGCTAGCGATGCCTTCATTTTGATCTCGTCGGCGAGACGGACCACGTTCTCCGCCATACGCGCCGAGGCGGCGTCGATCATCTTGCCATCCAGCACCGCCGCACCCTTGCCGGCGGCGGCGGCCTCCTCGAGGGCGACCAGCATGCGGCGGGCCTTGTCGGCCTCCGCCGGGGACGGGCTGAACACCTCGTTGGCGCCGGTGACCTGTGACGGGTGGATGGCCCACTTGCCCTCGAAGCCCAGGGCGGCCACCCGCTTGCCGGCGTCCAGGAAGCCGTCCGGGTCGCTGATGTCGCCGAACGGTCCGTCGATGGCCCGAATCCCGTAGGCCCGGCACGCGGTGACCATGCGCGACAGGTGGGCGTGCCACTGGTCGCCCGGGTAGTCCGGGTTCAGGCCGCCGATGTTGACGGTCCGCGCCCGCAGGCTGGCCGCCAGGTCCGCCGGGCCGAAGTGCATGGCCTCCAGGCGAGGGCTCGAGACGGCAAGGGCTTCGACGTTGGCCAGCCCCAGTGCGGTCTCGATGAGGATCTCGATTCCGATTCTGTGGGTCATGCGTTGACCCTGCTCGATCTGGGTCAGCAGGGCGTCCACCAGATACACGTCGGCGGGCACTCCGACCTTGGGAATCAGCATCACGTCGATCTTGTTGCCGGCCTGTTCCGCCAGGTCGATCACGTCCCGGTACATGTAGTGGGTGTCGATCCCGTTGATGCGCACGGACATGGTCTTGCCGTTGCCGGCCCAGTCGAGCTCGTTCAGCGCCTCGATGGTGTTGATGCGGGCCTGCTCCTTGTCGTCGGGCGCCACCGCGTCCTCCAGGTCGATGCAGACGTAGTCGGCGGCACTCTCCAGGGCCTTCGCAAAGAACTTCTTCTGGGAGCCGGGGACCATCAGCATGCTTCGCTGCAGACGCGTCCGCACCGGCTCGTATCTAGTGTGGCTCATTACTGGTCGCTTTCTGTCTGGGATTAGTGTCCGGGCAGCTTTGAAAAAGCGGCAGGGCAAGGACGGAAAGCAAATCCTATCGCAATCCGAGCGGGCGGTGACGTCGCCTTAGAGGTTCACGTAGATCGGCAGGGGCCGGTCCAGCTTCGACACCGTGAACTCGGCGGAGCCTTCGAAGGTCTCGCCGTCGCGCGCGAGACGCAGCCGTGAGCCGTCCAGCGACCGCACCTTCAACTGCTTCACCAGCTGGTGCTCGTACACCCGGCACCGTCCCAGCGTGCCGCTCAAGACGGCGAGCAGGAGCCGCGTCCGGGCGTAGGGCTGCGTGCCGTCGACCATCCGGACGTCGAGCAGCCCGTCGTCCAGCCGCTCCCGCCAGCTCGGGGCAAATCCCTTCGGGTGGTACCGGCAGTTGCCGATGAAGATCATCCACAAGCTTCGAGGCCTTCCGTCGATCTCGACCTCGATCGGTTTCGAGGCCCGCAGCACCCGGACCAGGGCGACCACCACCGCCGGCCACTTTCCGATGCGATCCTCGAGCTTCTGGCGGGTGTCGACCAGCTCGACGTAACTGCCGAAGCTGGCGGTGTTGAGAAAGACCCTGCCGTCGATGGTTGCGACGTCCAGCGCCGCGGCCCTCCCCTGGTGGATCGCGTCGATGGTGTCCTCGACCGTCTCGATCCCAAGGTCTCGGGCCAGGTGATTGAGCGTGCCCGCCGGGACCACGGCCAGAGGCAAGCCGTTCGCCATGGCGACCTCGGCCGCCGAGTTCACCGATCCGTCGCCGCCGGCGATGCCGATCGCCCGGCCATCCGCCGCCTGGCGCCACGCCGGCTCCCACTCCTCCGGTTCGTCGACCAGGATGACCTTCGCTTTGGGGAGGGCGGCTTGAATCGCTTGAGCCGGGGGCCGCGAGAAGGCGGGTCCCGCATCGGCATTTACCACGAAGGTCATGCCCTCTC
>DATABX010000120.1:0-7812 GCA_036259335.1 Actinomycetota bacterium | reverse complement strand
GGACACCGGCTTCCACTTCTACGAGACGCTTGCCACCGCCAAGGCGGTGCGCCGGCGCTACAACCTCAACCTCGTGATGCTCGACCCGGTGGACGACCCCGCGGTCTGGTCCGAGGAGGGGTACAAGGCGTGCTGCGCCGCCCGCAAGGTGGCGCCGATGAACAACTACCTGAAGGACAAGAAGGCCTGGATGTCCGGCCTTCGCCGGGCGGCGTCCCACTCGACCGCCTTGGCGTGCGCCCGGGTCTCGGACTCCGCCCGGCGAAGGCCGGACATCCAGGCCTTCTTGTCTTTCAGGTAGTTGTTCATCGGCGCCACCTTGCGGGCGGCGCAGCACGCCTTGTACCCCTCCTCGGACCAGACCGCGGGGTCGTCCACCGGGTCCAGCATCACAAGGTTGAGGTTGTAGCGCTGCCGGACCGCCTTGGCGGTGGCCAGGGTCTCGTAGAAGTGGAAGCCGGTGTCCAGGAAGAAGACCTCGACCCGGGGCTCGACCTTCCACGCCAGGTCGATCAGCACCGAGTCCTGCATGGAGCTGGCCAGCACCACCTCGAGCCCGAACTCGTCGAAGGCCCAGCGCAGGATCTCCTCGGCCGGGGCCCCCTCGAAGTCCGGCAGCTCGGGTGCGTCTCCTGCTCCGGGCGCGGTGACGACCGGCAGCGCCCGGGTCCGGCGCTTCTCGAGTATCGCTTCGGCGGGGGTCACCTGAGCCAGGCTTCGGGAGCGCGTGCCGACCAGTCGTGGAACCTTTCGCCCTCGGTGCGGGTGGCCAGGTACTGGCGAAGGAGCTTCTCGACGTAGTCGGCCAGCGTGTGCGCCGGCACCTTGAGGCCCTTGACCTTGCGCCCGAATCGGTAGTCGTCCCCCAGGTGGCCGCCGAGGTGGACCTGGAAGCCGTCGAACTTCGTGCCGTCGGGCTTGGTCATGAGCGAGCCCATCAGTCCGATGTCGGCCAGCTGGAACCGGGCGCACGAGTTGGGGCAGCCGTTGAGGTTGATGCGGATCGGCTCGTCAAACTCGGGAAGGCGGTCCTCGAGCTCCCGGTAGAGCCAGTCGGCCCGGCTCTTGGTCTCGACGATTGCCAGCTTGCAGAACTCGATGCCGGTGCAGGCCATGGTTCCCCGGCGGAAGACGCTCGGGTTGACCCGGAGGTCCTGGCGCTCGAGCTTGCCGACCAGCTCGGCAACCCGGGGCGGGGGCACGTCGAGGATCACCATCTTCTGCTGGGTGGTCGCCCGCAGCCTCCCCGAGCCGTACTCCTCGGCCAGGTCGGCAGCGTAGCGCAGCTGCTGGGCCGAGATGCGGCCCGCCCGGGGAGCGAAGCCGACGTAGCGGTTGCCGTCTTTCTGGCTGAAGGTGCCGACGTGGTCGCGCTGGGTGGTGGTGGAGGGTGAGGGGGCCGGCCCGTCGGGCAGCGCAAATCCCAGGTACTCCTTCTCCATGATCTCGCGGTACTTCTCGGGCCCCCACTCGGCCATCAGGAACTTGACCCGCGCCCGGTTGCGGGCCCGGCGAAAGCCGTAGTCGCGGAACACGCCGGCGGCGGCCGCCCAGACGTCCAGGATCTGCTCCCGCTCGACGAAGACCCCCAGCCGCTTGCCGAAGTGCGGGTTGGGGCCGAGGCCTCCGCCCACCCAGACGTCGTAGCCGAGCAGGTCGCCGCTCTGGACGCCGACGAACGCCAGGTCGTGGGTCTCGTGCTGGGCGCAGTGCTGGTGGCAGGCGGTGACCGCGGTCTTGAACTTGCGGGGGAAGTTGGAGAACGCCGGGTCGCCCAGAAAGCGCGTGCTCACCGCCATCAGGTCGGGGGTGGCGTCGAAGAGCTCGTTCTCGTCCACCCCGGCCACCGGGCAGCCGAGCATGTTGCGCGGGGTGTCGCCGCACGCCTCGCAGGTGGTCAGCCCGACGCCCTCGAGCAGGTCCCAGATCTCGGGCACGTCCTGGATGCGGATCCAGTGCAGCTGGATGTTCTGGCGGTCGGTGACGTCGGCGACGCTTCGTCCGTACCGCTCGGCGATGTGGGCGATCGTGCGGAGCTGCTCGCTGGTCATCTGCCCGCCGGCAATCCGCACCCGGAGCATGAAGAACTCGTCCTCCAGCTCCCACGGCTCGGCGCGGGCGGTCAGGCCGCCGGGGATGCCCTGGCGCCGCTGGGTGTACAGGCCCCACCAGCGCATCCGGCTGCGCAGGTCGTCCGGCCAGATCGAGGAGAACCCCTGCTTGGAGTAGGTGTTGATGATGCGGTCACGAACGTTTAGGCCGTCGTCGTCCTTCTTGATTGCTTCGGCCTTGTTGAGCGGCTCCCGATAGCCGAGCGCCCACTGACCTTCGCCAAACCGTGCCATTAGTAACCTTTCTCCGTTCAACACTATTAGTACAGTGCAAAGTGTTTAATGTCAATAAGATGGATTGGGCGGCGCTTTTGCACGGTTTGTGGCACGCTCGAAGCCGATGAACTCGATCCCGGAAATCGACTTTCTACTGGCCCTGGGCCTGCTGATCGTGGTGCCGCTGGGGCTCTCGCTGTTCCGGTGGAGCGACCCGCAGGCCGAGCGGCTGAGAAGCCTGGCCGCCCGGGCGGTGCCCTTTGCCGCGGTGGCCGGCGCCTTGTCCCTGGTCCCGGTCGAGCCGCTCGAGGACTTCGGCGGGGTCCTCGCCGCGCTCTGGCTGGCGGTGACGGTGATGATCGCCATCTCGGCGCTGGCGGAGCTGGTCAAGACCAGGCCCCCGGGGGTGGAGCCGTACCTGCCGATGGCGGCGTGCGCCTACCTGGCGGTCGGGGCGTTCTGGCTGGTTCTGTACCGGGCCGGGCTCCGGCCCCAGGGAAATGCGATCGAGCTCGTCGGCCTGACCGCGGTCCACTTCACGTTTGCCGGCTTCGCCGGCCCCCTGCTGGCGGCCCGCGCCGCCTACTGGCTCCGGGCACTGCCCGGAAAGTGGAACCGGCTGGCGGCATTCGCCGGGCTGGGCGTGGTGCTGGCCATGGTTCTGGTGGCCGTCGGGATCAGCGCCTCTCCGATGGTGGAAGTCGAGGGCAGCCTGCTGATGGCCGCCTCGTTGATCGCCATCGCGGCCGGCACCACGTTGATCGCGTTCCGGCTGCCGGTGCCGGCGCGCCTGTTGCTGGTGATCTCCTCGGCGGCGGTGTGGATCTCGATGGTGCTGGCGGTGCAGTACGCCTTCGGCCAGTACAACGTCACCGGCACGATCTCGGTCCGCGACATGGCGCGCACCCACGGGGTGCTGAACCTGGTGTTCACGGTGTTCGGCCTGCTGGGCTGGAAGCTGGCGGGCAAGCGCTACACGCTGGGACGGCGCAAAGACCCCACCCCGCAGGCTCCGGCACCAACCGTGGAGCAGCCGGCGGGTCAGGCCGGCGGGGAGTCCGGTGGCGGTCACGGCCGGCAGGCCCCGGCCGAGCCGGCCGCAGGCGAGCCCTAACTTGCGGTAGCTCCCGCAATCCGCTTGCTGCCGCCGGCCCGGATCAGCGCCAAGGCCGTGGCCACCACCATGGCGGAGACCACCAGCGACAGCACCTGGTAGGAGGTTGCGCCCATGACCGCGCCGGCCAGCAGCGCGCCGCCGGCGCCGCAGACGTTCATCACCAGGTCGGAGAAACCCTGAACCGCCGGCCGAAGCTGCAGCGCCAGAGCTTCAGAAAGCATCGAAGAGCCCGCGATCAGGCCGCACGACCAGCCCACGCCCAGCAGGAACAGCCCCCAGGTGATGAAAGGGACGTTGTGCCCCGCCATGCCGGCGGTTGCGGCGGCGGCCAGGAGCAGCATCATGCCGGCGACGAGGACCGCCTGCTTCCCGGCCCGGTCGGCGAGCCAGCCGATTACGGGCGACAGCAGATACATGCCGGCGACGTGCAGGCTGATGACGACCCCGATGATCACCAGGTCGGCGTGACCCTGGTGAAGGTGCACCGGAGTCATCGACATGATCGACACCATCGCGGTGTGGCTGACCGCTATCGCAAGCAGACCCCGCCGCGCTGCCGGGACCACCTTCAGCGCGGCCCAGGCTGCGCCGGCCGTCACCCGGACCGGGGGCGGTTCCTCGACCGGCGAGGCGGCAATCCTGCGGGCGTAGATCAGCGGATCCGGCCTCAGTCCGAGGTTCAGGATTACCGCGGCGACGGCAAACGTCAGCCCGGCCACTGCGAAGGGGCCGGCGGTGGGCGCCAGGCCGACCTTCAGCCCCAGGTCCGCGGCCGGCTGCGCGAGGTTGGGCCCGGCGACCGCCCCGATGGTCGCAGCCCACACCACCCACGACAGGTGGCGCGCGGCGTGCCCGGGGGGCGCCAGGTCGGAAGCTGCGTACCGGGCGGAAAGGTTGCCGGCGGTGCCGGCTCCCATGAGAAACAGACCGGCCAGCAGAAGCGGCCACTTCCCGAGGCCGATGGCCGTAACGGTCAGGACCGAGCCGGCGAAGGCGGTGCCGTAGGCCAGGGAGAGCCCGGCCCGCCGGCCGCCGCGCCCGGCGGCCCGGGCGGTGGGAAGCGCAAACACCGCCGCCCCGAGGACCACGGCGGTGGCCGCCAGCCCGCTGATCGCGGTGGAGCCTGAGAGCTCTTCGACCACCAGGGCGCTTAGGGCAAAGCCCACGGAGATTCCCATCCCGCTCACCACCTGGGCGGCGGAAAGGACGCCGATCGTTCTGCGCTGGACGCCGGCGACCTCGGATCGTTGTTCGGAGGCGAGTGAAGTCATCGACGAAAGTGTGCCACGACCGATGTCCGGCAGGTTCAGGCCTCCGGGCGCGGCTTACCCCCGAGCCGGGTCAGAACCAGGCCCAGGCCGATCAGCGCGGCAGCTGCGACGGCGAGCAGCATCGACTCGGAGCCGGTCCTGACCAGCGTTCCGGGCCTTTCGACGGCCGGCGGCTGAGCCGGAGCCGCCGGGTTAGGGGCCGGGAAGGGCGCCGGAGCCGGGTCCTCCGGCCACCAGTCGTAGTGCGTTGAGACGGTTATCGGCTGGTACCTGGCGTCACCGCTGTACTCGACCGAAAGCTGGTGGCTCGTCTGAGCCGGGATGGCCATGGGAAGCGACCTGGCGGTGCCGTCGACGAGGGGGACGGGCGAGCCGACGTAGTTGTTGTCGAGCTTGAATCGGACTGTACCGGTGGCGTCGGCCGGGTGAACCGTGGCGGTGACGATCGTCCCGCCCTCTGCCGGATCGGAGCGGAACTCGATTCTTGGCGTGGCCAGCGAGGGCTCGACCGCCGGGGCCAGGGAGTGGGCTGCGGGGGCCAAGAGCATCGCTCCGCCGATCAGCAGGAACGTCAGGGCCGCCCGAACCGGCCGGCGACCGATACGAACGTCATTGTTTTTCCGGTTCATGGATTTAATCCCCCTTGGCCGATCGGGTGTGACAATGCCTACCTCGTAAACGCCGGCGAGGCTCGATCCGATCCGCCTGCCGGAAGGGGTGAGTCGTGAGCGGGCTACGCCAGCCCGTTGGTCTCCAGGTACAACATCACGGAGGCCACCGAGGTCTCCGGCGTCTCCTCGTCGGTCCTCAGATGCAGCTCCGGGTGCTCCGGCGGCTCGTAGGGGTCCGACACGCCGGTGAACCGGGGGATCTCGCCGGCGATCGCCCGGGCGTAAAGCCCCTTCACGTCGCGCTCCATACAGGCTTCGATCGGGGCGTCGACAAAAATCTCCACGAACGGCAGTCCCGCGGCGGTGTGGATCTCCCGGGCCCACCGCCGGCCCGCCCGGTAGGGGCTGATCACCGGCACCAGGGCCACGACCCCGGCGTCGGCCATCAGTTGGGCGACGTGGGCGATCCTCCTCACGTTCTCAGCCCGGTCCTCCGCCGAGAAACCCAGGTCGCCGTTCAGGCCGTGACGCACGTTGTCGCCGTCGAGCAGGTAGGCCGGGCGCCCGGCGCCGATCAGGGACCTCTCCACCGCCGCGGCAATGGTCGACTTGCCCGAGCCGGACAGACCGGTGAACCAAACGGTGCCTCCCCGGTGCGGGCGGTCATCCCGGCTTACCGAACCGTGGTGCCAGACGATGTTCGGGCCGGTCAAGCCGGCCCGAGGATCATCCCCGCTCCGACCGTGGTGTTGTTGGCCTCGTCGATCAGGATGAAGCTCCCGGTGAAGCGGTTGCGCCGGTACTCGTCGAAGAACAGCGGCACGGTCGTGCGCAGGGTGGCCCGGCCCATCTCGTTCAACCTGAGCTCGCCGGCGTCCTCGTGCCGGTGCAGGGTGTTCACGTCCAGCTGGTACGCCAGGTCCTTGACTATCGTTCGACCCATCTGGGTGGTGTGCTTGATCGCAAAGCGGTCTCCCGCCCTGAGCGGCCGGGTCTCGCTCATCCAGCAGATCATCGCGTCGAGGTCCTGGCCGGCGTGGGGCTGGTTGCGGGGCCGGCAGATCATCGAGCCCCGGCTGATGTCGATGTCGTCGTCCAGCCGGATGGTCACCGACATCGGGGGGAACGCCTCCGCCACCGGGCCGTCGGCGGTGTCGATGTGGGTGATGTGGGAGCTGAAACCGGACGGGAGCACCATGACCTCGTCCCCCACCTTGAAGATCCCCCCGTTGACCGTTCCGGCGTACCCCCGGTAGTCGTGGTACTCGTCGCTCATCGGGCGGATCACGTACTGCACCGGGAAGCGGGCGTCGATCAGGTTGCGGTCGGAGGCGATGTAGACGTCCTCCAGCAGGTGCAGCAGGGAGGCCCCCTCGTACCACGGCATGTTGGCCGAGCGGGTGACCACGTTGTCGCCGTTGAGCGCCGAGATCGGCACGAACGACAGGTCCCCGGTCTCCAGCTTGGCGGCGAACTCGCTGAACTCGGCCTTGATGTTCTCGAAGACCTCCTGGCTGTAGTCGACCAGGTCCATCTTGTTGACGCACAACACCAGGTGGGGAACCCGCAGCAGGGTGGTCAGGATGGCGTGGCGCCGGCTCTGCTCCTGGATGCCGTTGCGGGCGTCGACCAGGATCAGCGCCAGGTCGGCGGTCGAGGCGCCGGTGACCATGTTCCGGGTGTACTGAACGTGACCCGGGGTGTCGGCGATGATGAACTTGCGTTTGGGAGTGGCGAAGTAGCGGTAGGCGACGTCGATGGTGATGCCCTGCTCGCGCTCGGCCCGCAGGCCGTCGGTCAGCAGAGCCAGGTTGGTGTAGCCCTCTCCCCGGTCCCGGGACACCCGCTCGACTGCGTCCCACTGGTCCTCGAAGATCTGCTTGGAGTCGTAGAGGAGCCGGCCGATGAGGGTGCTCTTGCCGTCGTCGACCGACCCGGCGGTGGCAAAGCGCAGAAGTTCCATGCTCTAGAAGTAGCCCAGCTTCTTGCGGTCTTCCATCGCCGCCTCGCTGAACCGGTCGTCGGCGCGGGTGGCGCCCCGCTCGGTGATGCGGGTGGCGGCGACCTCGGCGATCACCTTGTCCACCGTGTCGGCAGTGATCTCGATGGCTGCGGTGCACGACGCGTCACCCACGGTGCGGTAGCGGACCATCGCCTCGAACACCTCGGACCCCTCCGGCGCCGGGGCGACCGGGTGGACCGCCATGAGCATCCCGCGGGTCAAGTAGACCCTGCGGCGGTGGGCGAAGTAGATCGGGGGCAGCGGGATGTTCTCCTCGGCGATGTACTGCCAGATGTCCAGCTCGGTCCAGTTGGACAGCGGGAAGACCCGGATGTGCTCACCCGGCCGGTGCCTGCCGTTGTAGAGGCTCCACAGCTCGGGCCGCTGGTTCTTGGGGTCCCACTGGCCCTGGTCGTCACGGACCATCGGCTGCGTGATGCGCGGCAGTGCGGTCGCAGGGCGGCGGGGCATCAGACTTCCTCCA
>DATABX010000119.1:0-8139 GCA_036259335.1 Actinomycetota bacterium | reverse complement strand
ACTACTCCTACGGCCAGCTGGCGGCGGCGACCTGCCTTCTGGCGGCGATCCTTGCGGCACGAGGCGACGGGCTCAAGGGAAGGTGGGCGGCGATCGCGATGCTGGTGGCCACGCTGGTCGTGCTCGGCGTCCCGATCTGGGGCGCAGACGTCGGCGGCATCCTGGCCTTCACGCCGACGATCATGGTGTTCGTGGCGGTCGTGCTCCGCCGACGGATCCGTCCCCGGACCGTCCTGGCGGCCGGCGGCGCGACGGTTGCCGCGGTCACCGCCTTCGGTCTGCTGGACCTGGCGAGGCCGGCGGCGGAGCGGGCGCACCTCGGGCGGCTCTTCGAGCGGGTGGGCGACGAGGGGCTCGGTCCGCTGATCTCGATCGTCGAGCGCAAGCTGCTGGCCAACCTCCAGGTCTCGGTGTCCTCGTTCTGGGTGTCGGCGATCCCGGTCGCCATCGCCTTCTGGTTCTTCCTCGTCCACTTCCGGTCCCGGCCGCTCAACCCGGTGTGGGACCGCCTGCCCACGCTCGGCGCCGGGCTGGCGGCGGCGCTGGTGGCGGCGGTGCTGGGCAGCCTGGTCAACGACTCGGGGGCGATCGTCGGCGGGGTGGCGGCGACCGTGCTGACGGCCTCGCTGGCCCACCTGGTCCTGGTGGAACCGGCGGTGGAGGCGTGAGCCGCTGTCGACCGCTCGCCGGGGAGGGCCGCTGAGGTGTGGCGCGCAGCGATCCTCCCGGCGGCTCTGGCCTTCGGCACCGGCGCCGCGAGCCGTTTCCTGATCCTGCGCCACAGGATCCGCCGGCTGCGAATCGACAACTACCGCAAGCGCCGGGTGTCGGTGGTCGGCGGGATCGTGATCGCGGCGGCGCTGGTGGTGACCGAGCTGGTGACCTGGGCAGCCGGCAGCCTGGCGGCCGGCGACGGAGCCGGGCTGGTGGGGGACAGCGGCTCCCGCGAGCACCTGGGAGTTCTTTTCCTGGCGCTCGGGTTCTTCGGCCTGGGCTTTCTGGACGACCTCGCCGGCGACGGCCGCAGCAAGGGGTTCCGGGGCCACCTGCGGGCGCTACTGCAGGGCGAGGTGACCACCGGAGCGATCAAGGCGTTCGGAGGACTGGGGCTGGCTTTTGCCGTCGCGCTGTGGTGGGAGGAGTGGTTCGTCCCCTCGGCGGCCCTCGACGCTCTGGTGATCGCCCTGGCGGCCAACTTCGTGAACCTGCTGGACCTCCGCCCCGGGCGGGCGGCCAAGGGCTTTTTGATCCTGTGGCTTCTGGCGGCGGCGGGCGCCCGCAACACCGAGTACCTTCCGATCTCGGCGGCGGTGGCGGCCGCGGTGGTCGCCTGGCTGCCGGCCGACCTGAAGGAGAGGGGGACGCTGGGCGACGCCGGGGCGAACATGATCGGGGCGGTGCTGGGCGCGGGTTTCGTGGTGGCGTCGGGGGTGGCCGGCCGGCTGGCGGTGCTGGCGCTGCTGCTGGTCGTGACGCTGGCTTCGGAGCGGATCTCGTTCACCCAGGTGATCGAGCGCACCGGACCCCTGCGGTGGCTGGACGGCCTGGGGCGGCTGCGGTCCCGCTGATCCGCCACCGGGCAGGCCGCGAACAAATCTTCGCCAAGTTGGCCGCAATCCGGTGGGCGTGCCCCGAACCTCTGATACGCTGCTATTCCGTGGCCAAGCATATTTTTGTGACGGGTGGAGTTGCCTCGAGCCTCGGCAAGGGTCTCACCGCCGCCTCCCTGGGCCGCCTCCTAAAGTACCGCGGTCTTCGGGTCACGATGCAAAAGCTCGACCCCTACATCAACGTCGACCCCGGCACGATGAGCCCCTTCCAGCACGGAGAGGTCTTCGTCACCGACGACGGCGCCGAGACCGACCTGGATCTCGGCCACTACGAGCGGTTCATCGACGAGAACCTGCACCGCTCCTCCAACGTCACCACCGGGGCGATCTACCAGTCGGTCATCGCCAAGGAGCGCCGCGGCGACTACCTGGGTGACACGGTCCAGGTCATCCCCCACATCACCAACGAGATCAAGGACCGCATCCTGAGGGTCGGCCAGGCGGCGGAAGCCGAGGTGGTGATCACCGAGGTCGGCGGCACGGTGGGCGACATCGAGAGCCTGCCGTTCCTGGAGGCCATCCGGCAGCTGCGGCTCGAGGTCGGCCGGGAGAACGTCTGCTACGTCCACGTCACGCTGGCGCCGTACATCGGGCCCTCGGGAGAGTTGAAGACCAAGCCCACCCAGCACTCGGTGCGGGAACTGCGGAGCATCGGTATCCAGCCCGACGCCCTGGTGCTGCGCAGCGACCGGGAGATCTCGCTCAAGCTCAAGCAGAAGATTTCGCTGCTGTGCGACGTGGAGATCGGCGGCATCGCTTCGGCGGCGGACACCAACAACATCTACAAGATCCCTCTGGTTCTGCGCGACGAGGGGCTCGACGAGTTCGTGCTGAAGCACCTGCAGATCCGCCGCGACCCGCCGGACCTCGGCGAGTGGAAGGCGCTGGTCGACCGGATCGACCACCCCAAGGGCAAGGTCCGCATCGGCTTGTTCGGCAAGTACGTCGACCTGCCCGACGCCTACCTGTCGGTGATCGAGGCGATAAAGGCCGGGGGCTACGCCGTCGGGTCCGACGTCGAGATCGTCTGGATCGCGTCCGACGAGAAGACGCCGGAGAAGCAGGACCCGGACCAGATGGCGCTTCCCCACCTGACCAGCGGCGGCTACGACACGATCGTCGGCCTGGACGGCGTGCTCGTGCCCGGAGGCTTCGGCATCCGGGGGATCGAGGGCAAGATCGACGCGGTGCGGGTCGCCCGGGAGCAGGGGATCCCGTTCCTCGGCCTGTGCCTGGGGCTGCAGTGCGCGGTCATCGAGTACGCACGCAACGTCGCCGGGCTGTCCGGCGCCAACTCGACCGAGTTCGACGAGATGACCGCCCACCCGGTCATCGACCTGCTGCCCGAGCAGGAGGAGGTCTTCGAGAAGGGCGGCTCGATGCGCCTGGGGTTGTGGCCCTGCCGCCTGTACCGGGGCAGCCGGGCGCACGAGGTCTACGAGCAGGAGGTGATCTACGAGCGCCACCGGCACCGCTACGAGGTCAACTCCGCCTACCACTCGACCCTGCAGGAGCACGGCCTGGGATTCAGCGGGACCTCGCCCGACGGCCGGCTGGTAGAGATCGTGGAGCTGGCGGGGCACCCGTTCTTCATGGCTTCGCAGTTCCACCCGGAGTTCAAGTCCCGCCCCAACCGGGCCCATCCGCTGTTCCGGGAGTTCGTCGCGGCGGCGGTGCGCCGGGCCATCGACCGGGGGACGTTCGGGCTCGACGAGCCCGCCGAGGTTGCCGAGCCCGCAGGGACCGCCCGCTCCTCTGCGAACTAGCCTTCGCCCGGTAGCTAGAATTCGAGAGTGACCGGCTCCCGCGAGACCCTCGGCTCCGACGTCGCCTTCGACGCCGGCTTCTTCCAGGTGGTACGTGAGAAGGTCCGCCTCCCCGACGGCTCGGAGCACGACTACTTCTTCTGCAAGCACCCCGGGGCGGTTGCGGTGGTCCCGGTCGACGACTCGGGGCGGATCCTCATGGTCCGCCAGTTCCGTCAGGCGGTCGCCGACGCCCTGCTGGAGATCCCGGCCGGCAAGATCGACCCGGGCGAGGACCCGTGGCAGTGTGCCCACCGGGAGCTGAAGGAGGAGACCGGCTACGAGTGCGCCGACCTGGAGCTGGTCACCACCTTCTACGCCAGCCCGGGCATGACCGACGAGAAGCTGTTCGTCTTCGTCGGGCGCGGGTTGAAGGCCGTGGCGCCGGCCCCGACCCACGACGGCGGGGAGCCGATATCGATGGAGTGGATGGAGAAGGACGAGTCGTTCGACGCCATCCGGGACGGCCGCATCGTGGACGGCAAGAGCATCGTCGGGATCACTCTGTACGAGCACGCCGCGCGCCACGAGTTGGACCACCATTGATCGTCGGAGTCCCGACCGAGCTGAAGAACCACGAGTATCGCGTTGCGCTGACGCCCGCCGGCGCCCGGGAGCTCACCTCGGCCGGCCACCAGGTGCTGGTCGAGAGGGGAGCGGGGGCGGGGTCCCGGATCGACGACGAGGCCTACGCCCGGGCCGGGGCGACGCTGGCCGGCGTCGACGAGGTGTGGGACCGCTCGGATCTGGTCCTCAAGGTCAAAGAGCCGGTGCCGGCCGAGTTCGGCCGCATGCGCTCCGGCCAGATCCTGTTCACCTACCTCCACCTGGCGGCCAGCCTGGCGGTCACCGAGGCGATGTTGCGCTCCGGGGTGGCCGGCGTCGCCTACGAGACGGTCCAGGATTCCCAGGGCCGGCTGCCGCTGCTGGCGCCGATGAGCGAGGTTGCCGGCCGCATGGCGCCCCAGGTGGGAGCGACGCTTCTGGAGAAGGAGCACGGGGGCCGGGGGATCCTTCTGGGCGGCGTCTCGGGCGTCCACCCGGCGAAGGTCGTGGTGCTGGGGGCGGGAATGGCGGGCGCCAACGCCGCCTGGCTGGCCCAGGGGCTGGAGGCCGAGGTGGTCGTCCTCGACCGCAGCATCGACCGGCTGCGGTACATCGACTCGATCCACAAGGGGCGCATCCTGACCCTGATGTCCAACCAGACCACGATCGAGGAGTCGGTGCTTGCGGCCGACCTGGTGATCGGGGCGGTGCTGATCCCGGGCGCTCTGGCGCCCCACCTGGTGAGCAAGCAGCTGATCGAGGCGATGAAGCCGGGGGCGGTGGTGATCGACATCTCGGTGGACCAGGGCGGCTGCTTCGAAACCAGCCGGATGACCACCCACTCCAACCCGACGTACGTGGTGGCCGACGTCGTCCACTACTGCGTCGGCAACATGCCCGGAGCGGTCCCGCACACCTCGACCTACGCCCTGACCAACGCCACCCTGCCCTACGCGCTCGACCTGGCGAACAAGGGGCTGGCAAGGGCGTGCACCGAGGACCCGGCGCTGGCCAGGGGGCTGAACACCCTGAGAGGCGAGGTGGTGAACGAGCCGGTGGCGGCCGCTCACGGCCTGGAGTACCGCCCGGCTTCCGAGGTGCTCTAAACCGCCCGTTGGCCGCAGGCACAGGCGCGTCGCCGAACCCGAGCCGGCCGGAATCCTTGCGCCTGCCCCCGGGGCGCTGATAGCGTCGGAGGGGTGATTTCCCGGCCTGGGCCCCTGCTCCAGTCGCTGCGGCGGTGCTTGCTGATCCTTCTCCTCCTGGTGGCCCACGTGGTTGCGGTGCCCGGAGGGCAGACCAGCGCGCTGGCCGACGACCTGGACGCCATCCGCAAGCAGCTGGCCGACGCCAACGCCCAGACCGCTCGGGTGCTGAACGAGCTCAAGTCCCTCGACAACAAGATCTTCTCGGTCAACCGATCGATCGCCCGGGACGAGAAGGAGGCCGGAAAGGCCGAGTCGGGGATACGCAGCGCCGAGAAGCACATCGCCGAGCTGGACAACCAGATCCGGAGTGTGCGCAGATCGGCCAACGCCCGGGCGGCTCGGATGTACAAGAACGGCCCCGGCAGCATCCTGGCGCCGCTGTTCACCTCCACCACCATGACCGACCTGTCCAAGCTCGGCATGTTCTGGGAGAGCCTCGCCGAGCGGGACGGCAGGACCCTGGGCGAGGCGGCCCGCTTGAGGGCGCAGCGGGACGAGGAGAAGGCGGCGCTCAACTCCCGGGTCGCCAACCTGGAGGCCCGGGTGAGAAGCCTCGACTCGCAGCGCGAGAGCCTGAAGTCCACCCGGGAGCAGAGAACCAAGTCGCTGCAGGACCTAAAGGTCGCCATCCAGGCCGCGATGGACGCCGAGAAGCGGGTGCTGGCGGCCCGTGCCGCGGCGGTCAAGAAGCCGGCCGCCGGGCCGTGCACTCCCGGGATGCCGGCCCGCGATCAGCGGCTGGCCACCCTGCTGTCGTGGTACTCCCCGGCGACCGGCGGAGCGGGCCTGATGCCCGCCAAGCTAGGGCCCACCGGCGTGGTGACCACCGGCGACGCCTCCTGGTACGGTCCCGGCTTCGACGGCTGCCGCAGCGCCAGCGGGGCCACCTTCAGGGCGGCCCAGCTCACGGCCGCCAGCATCAGCCTGCCCCTCGGCACGATCCTGAAGGTGACCCGGGGGGGCAAGGCGGTGGTGGTCGTGATCACCGACCGGGGCCCGTATGCCCACGGGCGCGTTCTGGACCTGTCGCAAGCCGCGGCGCAGGCGATCGGCCTCGGAGCCGGAGCGGTCAACATGGAGATTCTGCTGCCCACCGAGCCGGCGCCGCCGTTCCCTTAAGCCCTTCTGACGCTCGAAACAACTCAACGGCCAAAGGATTATGCTTCCAGTAGGCGTTATCGCGCTGGCTCTTGTATGCGCTCGTCCGGAAGCGTCCAACAGTAAACCGGCCGTTTGCCGTGCGACGCCTCGAATCGGAAGGATCGGATCTTGCTAGAAGAGGACCTGCTGGTAGCCAGAAAGAGGCTCGAGGAAGAAGAGGCCACTGTGCTTGCCGAGCTGGCGGACCTCGGCTTCACCGCCGACGGCAAGGTGGACATCCACCTCGACGAGGGGTTCGCCGATGCGGCCCAGACGACATCGGAGCGGGCTCGGGTCATCTCACTCGCCGAAGGACTCCACCAGAGGCTGGAGAACGTCCAGGCTGCGCTCGGGCGGATAGAGAAGGGCACCTACGGCAAGTGCGAACGCTGCGGTAAGGACATCGCGCCGGAGCGGCTCGAAGCGGTTCCGGCGGCGAAGCTCTGCATCTCCTGCAAGAGCAAGAAGTAACCGCAGCACGGGCCGGCCGGGCGCCGGGTCGGATCAAATCCTCGCCAGGTCGTTGTGTTGGGCTTTTTCGCGCCTTAGTATTTGCCGCCCCAGCGGAAATTGTCGACAAGGCGGCTTGTGGATATTTATTCATGAACTCGAACCCTTACTCCAGCCAGCACCTTCTGGCCGAGCTGTTCCCTCCCGACGATCCCGAGGAGGCCGAGAGCCGACCCTCGGTGGCCCCGCCGGCGCCTTCGTCCACGAGGGCGCTCCCGAAGAGAGCGAAGGCTGCCGCCGAACCCGAAGCTCCAAAGGCCCCTGGGGACGAGGCCGTCGATCCCGGCGGGCCGTCCGGTGACCGTGTGCCGAAGGGCCGGGTCGTGGCGGTGGTCATCCAGAAGGGCGGGGTGGGCAAGACCACCACGACCATCAACCTCGGCGCCGCCCTCGCTGAGGAGGGTGCCCGGGTGCTGTTGGTCGACTTCGACCCGCAGGGAGCGCTGTCGGTGGGCCTCGGGCTGAACCCCAACGAGATCGAGGTCAGCGTTTACAACCTGCTGCTGGACCGGACCGTCGGCCTGCAGGAAGTCGTCTCCGGCTCGTCCGTCCCGAGCCTGGACGTGGTGCCGTCCAACATCGACCTCTCCGCCGCCGAGGTGGTTCTGGTCACCGAGGTGGCCCGCGAGCACCTGCTCAAGCGTTGCCTCGAACCGGCCCGGAAGATCTACGACTACATCCTCATCGACTGCCCTCCGTCGCTCGGACTGCTTACGGTCAACGCCCTCACCGCAGCTCACTCGGTGATCATCCCGCTCGAGTGCGAGTACTTCGCCCTGCGGGGCATGGCGCTGCTGATGGACACCGTTGCCAAGGTGCAGGAACGGCTGAACCCCGAGCTGGAGGTCCTGGGGATCGTCGCCACGATGCTCGAGGCGCGGACGATCCACGGCCGGGAGGTGTTGAGCCGGGTGGGAGATGCGTTCGGCGACAAGCTGTTCAAGACCGTGATCCACAAGACGATCAAGTTCGCCGAGGCTCCGGTGGCCGGGATCCCCATCCTCTCCTACGCCCCCAACTCCAACGGAGCTCAGGAGTACCGCGACCTCGGACGGGAGGTGATGGTCCGTGCCTCGTAGGGCCAGCCTGCCGGGCGCCGATCTGCTGTTCGGCACCCCCTCGGACGTCCGGCACGAGGCAAAAGACGAGACTTCGGTCGGGACCGCTCCGACAGGGCCCGAGCCGGCTCTGGCGCCGGCCGCGGCGCCGGCTCCCCGGGCCGCCGAGGTGACGACCCCGCCGGCAGCCGTAACGGCTCCGAACGAGCAGGAGCCCGGCTCCCCCCGGCCCCCCGCGCGGCGCTCCACGTCGCAGGAACGC
>DATABX010000118.1:0-2476 GCA_036259335.1 Actinomycetota bacterium | reverse complement strand
CAGTGGCAGGCCGACTGGGTGCTGGACCACCGGGCCGACGCCCACGCTGCCCTCGGACTGGAAGCCACCCGTCAGATCGACCGGGTGCTGGAGGGCTCCGGGGACCCGGCCCGGCGCGCCGAGGTGAAGTTCCGGCTGGCCAGCTTCCTCAACTGGGGCAGCGGGGAGCTGGACGACGCCGAGCTTTACTGCCGGCAGGCGCTGGAGCTGTTCCAGCAGGCCGGCGATGACCGCAGCGCGCTCCACGCCGCCACCGAGCTGGCCTGGGTTGCCTCCCTCAAGGGAAACTTCGTCGATTCGGCGAACCGGGCGGTCGAGGTGATCGACAAGGCCCGGGAGTCCGGGCACATCGGTCCGCTCATGCACGCCGGGGCGGTAAAGGGCTACCAGCAGCTGGCCATGGGGGAGTTCGGCGAGGCCGAGGTGGTGCTGCGCCAGAGCGCGGAGCTGGCTCGCGAGGCGGGAAACGAGTACGCGCTGGCCCGGGGACTCTCCGCTCTGGCCTTGAACCTCGCGCTCCAGGGACGGATCCCCGAGGCGCTGTCGCATCTGGAGGAGGCTCGGCGGGCGTACCCCAAGTACGTTGAGGCGGTGGTCCAGGAGTGGTCGGCGATCGTCATGTGGTTCGCCGGCGACTTTCCCGCCGTCGTCCGGTACACCGAGCAGGCCCTGGCGGCGAATCCGGGCGGCCTCAGCCGGCGCCGGGGGTACGCCCTGCCGTTCGCTGCAGGCGCAGCCGCCGAAATCAACCGGGCAGCCGAGGCGGAGGATTTCGCCACGAAGGCGCGCAACCTCTACGGGACCCGCCGCTGGTCGTTCTGTTGCGACTACGCCTCCTGGGCGGAAGCGCAGGTCCTGGTGCTGAAGGAAAGAAGCGAGGAGGCGGCTATCTCTCTCGAACCGGCCACCCTCAGCATCTTCAGGATGCATGCCTGGCCGTGGGCGGCGCCGATGGAGCTCGACCGGGCGGAGATTGCGTGCCTCACCGGCAATCGGACCGTGGCCGATCAAGCCGCCTCGGACCTGGACCGCATCGCCGCCGAGGTGGACCGGGACCTCTACCGGGGCCTGGCGGCGGTCGCCCACGCCTGGGCGCACCTGGCCGGCGGGAAGCGCACCGCCGCCGCGGCTGCTGCCGAAAAAGCGGTGACCCTGCTCACCGACACCGGTTGCCAGGCGTTCCTGGCCCGGGCTACCGATGTGCTCGGCAGGTCGCTGGCCGGGATAGACCGGGAGCGGGCCGTCGAGAACCTCGAGCACGCCGCCGCGATGTTCGACCGGTGCGGAGCGGCAGTCCGCAGGGAACGGACCCTGCAGGCGCTCGCCTCGCTCGGGACCCGGGGGCGGCGGGCAGCGGCCGGAGCGCGGGGACCGGAGTCTCTCACCTCCAGGGAGCGCGAGGTGGTCCGGCTGGCCCAGCAGGGACTTACCGCCAAGGAGATCGGTAGGGAGCTGTTCATCGGCTCCCGCACCGTCGAGACCCACCTGAGCAACGCCTACGCCAAACTGGGCATCTCGTCGAAGATGCAGTTGATGGGGATTCCTCCGCAGATTCTGAGCTAGCCCGGCGTATAGTGTCGAACTGATGTTCGATACGGAACGCCTTACGCCCCAGCAGCAGGCCGCGGCCACCTACTCCGGCGGCAACCTGCTGATCGTTGCCGGCGCCGGCACGGGCAAGACCACCACGCTCACCGCCCGGCTCGCCCACCTGCTCAGGACCGGAACCCCAGCCGAGCGGATCCTGATGCTCACCTTCAGCCGGAGGGCGGCGGCCGAGCTGCTCAACCGGGCGGAGCAGATGACCGGCGAGTCCACCGCGAGCACCTGGGGAGGCACCTTCCACGCGGTGGCGAACCGCCTCCTGCGCCGCCACGGGAGAGCGATCGGACTGGAGCCTTCCTTCACTGTCCTGGACCAGACCGACACCGCCGACCTGTTGGCTCTCGTCCGCAAGGAGCTCGAGGGGCCGCAGGAGGGCGGGACCGAGGCGCCGTACCGCCGGCGGGCGCGTAAGCAGACCCTGGCCGACATCCACAGCCGCTGCGTGAACACCGGGTCGCCGCTCAGCCAGGTGCTTCGGGCCCAATTTCCCTGGTGCGCCGACGAGCGAGCGGAGATCCGGGCCGCCTTCGAGGCCTACACCGCTCGCAAGCGGGAACGGCAGGTGCTCGACTTCGACGACCTGCTGCTGTTCTGGGGCGCCCTGTTGAAGGTGCCCGACGTCGCCCGGCTGCTCCAGGGCCAGTTCGACCACATCCTGGTCGACGAGTACCAGGACACCAACCCGCTGCAGGCCGACCTGTTGGAGGGAATGGCCGGCGGAGGCGCAACCGTGACCGCGGTCGGGGACGACGCCCAGGCGATCTACTCGTTCCGGGCGGCCAGCCATCGCAACATCATGGAGTTCCCCACCCGTTTCCGCGCCGAGGTGGCGATGCTGGAGCAGAACCACCGCTCGACGCCGGCACTGGTC
>DATABX010000117.1:0-4341 GCA_036259335.1 Actinomycetota bacterium | reverse complement strand
CAGCAGGCCGAGCTCGAAGCGGCCCTCGCCGAGGCGCAGCGGCAGGAGTCCGCCGAGGTCCAGGCGCTGAACGAGATCCAACCGCTCGCCGACCGAACCCGCGAGCAGCTGCGCGCCGGCGAGGAGACGCTGAACGCAACGCTCCGCCGCCACGCCCAGGCGTCGGCGGAAGCTGCCGGCCTCCGGCGCGAGATCGCGGGGGCCCGGGCGGCGGTGCTCGCCGCCGAGAGCGACCTGAACCGTCTGGCCGAGCGGTCGGAGGCGGCAGAACTCAAGTTCCGGCAGATCACCTCGCGGATCGCTGCGGCCGAGCTCGAGGTCGACCTGGCCCAGGCCGCGGTGCGTCCGGCCGAGGAGGCCGAGCGGGTCGCCGAGCAGCGGCTGGAGGAGCTGAACGGCCTGAAGGAGCGGCTCCTCGAGGAGATCCGCAGCCTGGAGAAGCACACCGCGGTGCTCCGAGCCCGCGCCGGGGCCCGGGCGGCCGCGGAAGCGAAAAAGTTCGATGCGGGAGCCGCGCTGCGGTCGTTTCCGGGCACCTCGCTGTTGTCCGAGCTGGTCGAGCTGGGCCCCGGCCACCGGCGGGCGCTCGAGGTACTGGTGGGGCCCCTCGACGGCGTGGTAGTGGCCGGTGACCGCCGGGCGGCGGCCGAGGCGCTCGGCGCCAGCGACGAGGACGAAGCGCTCACCGTGATGGTGGCCGAAGCATCCGGGATTGCGGTGGAGGGAGCGGAGCCGCTGCTGGACCGGGCGCAGGTGCTCGACCCGAAGGCCCGGGCGGTGCTGGGCGACGTCTACCTGGCCTCGACGCTCGAGGAGGCGGTGCGCCTGGCAGGCCGCCACCGGCACGCCATCTTCCTCAGCGAGGATGGCGCGGTGGCCCACGGCGGGCTGGTGTCCAAGGGCTCCACCGAGCTGGCGTCGGCTCTGGGCGAGTGTGAGGCCAAGACCGCCCAGGCCCGGGACGCCATGAAGCAGCTCGAGGCGCAGATCGCCGCCGCTCGAACCCGCCTGAGGGAGGCGACCGCCGGGCGCCGGGAAGCCGAGCTGGCCCGCGAGCGGGCGGCCGAGTACCTGCGCAGCCGGCAGTCGGAAGGCCACCGGATCGAAGCCGAGATCGCCCAGATTGCCGATGCCGCCCGGCGGTCGGACGAGTCGGTGGTGACGATGTCCGGCCGGTCGGAGTCGCTGGGCGCCCGCATGGAGGAAGCCGAGGCTGCCCTCGCCGCGGCCGAGACGGCCCTGCGCGAGGCACGTGCCGAGCGGGAGCGGTGCGCCGCGGCCTACGAGGAGGCGGCGCGGGCGTCGGAGGCGGCCCGCATGAGCGCCGGCATCGCCGCCGAACGGACCCGTCAGCACCTGAACCGGCTCAAGCAGGTGGTCTCCGGGCTCTCCGAGGCCGCCGGCCGCCTGAGCGGGCTCGGCGCCCGCCAGGAGGCTCTCCTGGCGGCGCAGCGCAAGGTCTCCGGAGTGGCCGCCGTTTGCGACGTTATGGCCGGGCCGGTCGGGGAGTGGGCGGACGAAGCAAAGGCCTCCTACGCAGCAGCCGTCGAGACCGGCCGGGAGATCGACCGGCAGATCGCCGAGCTCAAGACCCGGCGCGACGCGGCCGCCGCCAGCGTCGAGCAGATGCGGGAGCTCTCCAAGCAGGAGGACCTGGGCCGCAGCGAGATGAAAATCCGCCAGCGGATCCTCGAAGCCGCCCTGACCGACGAGATGCACGTCGATCCGTCTGCGACCGTCGAGAGGTGGGGGCAGCGACTGGAGCTTGCCGAGGGTGCGGTCCCCGACGATCCGATGGAGCGTGCTGCAGCCCTGACCGACGAGCTGCTCCGCAAGCGCCAGGTCCGGCTGGAGCGGGACCTGGAGCAGATGGGCAGGGTCAACCCGCTGGCCGCCCACCAGGCCGAGGCGCTGGCCGAGCGGGAGGAGTTCCTGGCCGCTCAGATGGCGGACGTGAGGGAGAGCCGGAAGGACCTCCGGCAGGTGGTCGACTCGGTCGACGAGAAGATAAGAGAGCTGTTCTCCGCCGCTTTCGCCGACATTGCCCGGGAGTATGAGCACCTGTTCTCGGTGCTGTTTCCGGCCGGCAAGGGGCGCCTCAGGCTGACCGACCCCACCGAGCTCCTCGAGTCCGGGGTGGAGGTCGAAGCCAGCCCCGGCGGCAAGGCCCTGAAGCGCCTGTCGCTGCTCTCCGGCGGCGAGCGGGCGATGTCGGCGCTGGCGCTGCTTTTTGCGATCTTCAAGTCGCGTCCTTCGCCCTTCTACATCCTGGACGAGGTCGAGGCCGCGCTCGACGACGTGAATCTGCAAAGATTCCTCGGGCTGCTGCACGAGTTCCGCGGTTCGTCGCAGCTTCTGGTGGTAACCCATCAAAAGAGGACAATGGAGATTGCCGACGTCCTCTACGGCGTCGCCATGCGGCCCGACGGTGTTACCAAAGTGATTTCCGAACGGCTGACCGACTTCTTTCCGGCGTCGATGTCGTCGCCCGGTTCCTCGATTGGGGTTGATTTAGGTGAATGAGGTTGTCCTGGCAGGGATCGTCGTCGCCCTGCTGATCGTGCTGCTGGTGGCGCGGGTCGCTACCCGGCGCCGCCCGACCGAGGCGGATTTCGAGGCGCTCGACGACCAGCTCGTCGAAGACCGGGCCGCCGAAGACCTGGACGCCGAGCTGGCCGAGCTCGAAGCCGAGCTCGAGCTGGAGGAGGCGGTCGAGGAAGCCCTCGAAGAGGTCGAGGCCGAGGCCCCGCCGGCGCCGGTCGAGGCGCCGCCCTCCCGCTGGTCCCGCGGTCTGGCAAAGACCCGCAGCGCACTGGGGAACACGCTGAAGGCACTCAAGCTGCGTGAAAAGCTCGACAGCGACGCCTGGGAGCAGATCGAGGAAGCGCTGATCCGGGCCGACGTGGGCATCGAAGCCACCGACCGGGTCCTCGAGTCGCTGAGGGAGTCGAACCCCTCGCCGGATGAGCTGCACGACGCCTTGCGCCGCGAGCTGGTGGAGATCCTCGACGCCGGCGACACCACCCTGCACCTGCGCCCGGGCGAGGTGGCGGTGTGGCTGGTCACCGGAGTCAACGGCGTGGGCAAGACCACCTCGATCGCCAAGCTGGGACGGCGGCTGAAGGACGAGGGGCGCTCGGTGGTCCTGGCGGCCGGCGACACCTTCCGGGCCGCCGCGATCGAGCAGCTGGGGACCTGGGCTTCCCGGCTGGAGGTCCACATGGTCAAGCACGCCCCGGGGGCCGACCCGGGTGCCGTCGTCTTCGACGCCATCGAGCACGCCAAGGCGAAGAAGGTCGACGTGGTGATCGTCGACACCGCCGGGCGGCTGCAGACCAAGACCAACCTGATGGAGGAGCTGAAGAAGGTCCGGCGGATCGCCGACCGGGAGGCGGGCGGGGTGAGCGAGGTGCTGCTGGTGCTCGACGCCACCGTAGGCCAGAACGGGCTTCAGCAGGCCAAGGCGTTCCAGGAGGCGGTGGGGGCCACTGGCGTGATCCTCACCAAGCTGGACGGCACCGCCAAGGGCGGCATCGTCATTGCCATCCAGGAGAAGCTGGGCATCCCGGTGAAGGCGGTTGGCGTGGGGGAGGGAATCGAGGACCTGGAGAACTTCGACCCGGAGTCGTTCGTCGAGGCGATGCTGGACTGACCGGCCGCTAGGCCACGCACGCCCGGATGTTGATGTTCCTTCCGTCCCGAATCGACACCGCCGGGTGCTGGATCGCCCACGACCGCAGCGCAGCGAGCAGCTCCTCTTTGTCGGCCCTGCCGTCGGTAGCGATGCTCATGCGGACGCAGTCCTGGCCCCCTCGCTTCCAGGCCACGTAGTAGTCCCCGGCCCAGCCGTCGGCCGCCGCCCACGCCTGCTCCTCCGGGATCGTGTTCAGCAGCATCGTGAGAAGGCCGGCCTCGCCCCAGACGCCCTCCTCGTACACCTCGCCCTCGGGCTCGGGCGACTGGACCTCGACCGGCTCCTCCAGCGTCAGGAAGCGCTCCGGGTGCAGCAGCTGCTCGGTGGTCGTCGGGGGCGACTTGAACGCTTCGTCCAGGCGCGCCTGTCCGCCAGCGGCGAACACGTCGGCCACGAACTGCTCGCCCACCTCGTACGGGAAGCCCGACAGCATCGCCAGGACCTGCAGTGACGGGGACGCAGGCGGCTCGGCCCCGCCGGCCTGTTCGGCGGCCGCCGCCTGCTGCTCCTCGGGGCTCAGCGACCTCAAGTACTGCTGCTCGATGCGGGTGGCGTCGCCCTCGACCAGCGAGTCGAAGGCCAGGAGTGACTCGTCGTACCAGTCCATCTCCCGGTCCAGGTCGAAGTGCTGGTCCTGCAGGGCATGC
>DATABX010000116.1:0-10334 GCA_036259335.1 Actinomycetota bacterium | reverse complement strand
AGCCGTTGGACCAGCTCGGCGAAAGCCTCCAGCTGCCGCCCCAGCACGAGCACATGCGGGCGTACCTCGAGACCGCCCTGACTCCACTGACCAACCCCCGGCAACAGCCGGCGGGCGGGCGGGAGCCGGCGTGACCCGGGAGCTCGGGTTCACCCACCGCTTCCTGCCGGGCAGCAGCCCCCTCACGCTGCTGCTTCTCCACGGCACCGGCGCCGACGAGAACAACCTTCTGGGCCTGGGGCGGGAGCTCGACCCGGAGGCGAACCTGCTGAGTCCCCGGGGCAAGGTTCTGGAGAACGGCATGCCCCGGTTCTTCCGGCGGCTGGCGATGGGCGTCTTCGACGTCGAGGACCTGGTTGCCCGCACCCACGAGCTGGCGGAGTTCGTCGATCGGGCCGTGAAGAGCTACGACCTCGATGCGGGAAAGGTCGTGGCGGTCGGGTACTCCAACGGCGCCAACATCGCGGCCAGCCTGCTGCTCCTGCGCCCCCAGGTCCTCGGTGCGGCAGCCCTTCTGCACGCGATGCCGCCCTTCCAGCCCGACGACCTGCCCGAGCTCTCGGACACGCCGATCCTGCTGACCGCCGGCCGGCACGACACCATGGTGCCGGGCGACCAGGCGCAGCTGCTGGCGGACATCTACCGGGCCGCCGGCGCCGAGGTCACCCTGGAGTGGATGCCCGGCGGCCACGAGCTCACCCGGCACGAGGTGGACGTGGCGACCGAATGGCTGGCCGGAGTGCGAGAGCGGCTTACCCGCTGAGGCTGGCCCCGGAGCGCATAGATATGCGGAAATCCGTGCCGGCGACATTCGCCGCCCGCTAAAACTCGCTGTCCCCACCGCCCGTCTCGCCGGCGGCGGCCGATGAGAGGGGGTTGCCGGCAGCGTCGTAGGGAGAAGTCGAGGGACTCCACACGAAGTTGGTGGAGGACCCCGTCCAGTTGCCGCCGCTGTTCTTGGTTCCCAGGGTGATCGTGATGGTGGCGCCGCTCTGCTCCATGGTCGAGGCCGTGCCGCTCGCCCCGAAGACCATGTCCGCCTGTGTGCCCAACCCCAGCAATGACGACCCGTTGTAGTCCACGGCGTTGAGGTCGAGGGTGCCGAACGGGAGCCTGGAGCTGTTGGCCCCGTCGTAGATCTCCACGTAGTCGTCCTGGCACAGCAGGAACAGAACGCACCCGCCCCCGTCGACCACGTGCACGACTACGCCGGTCGGCCCGCCGGTCCATCCGGAGAGGATGGAGTAGGGATCGATCCGTTCGGTGAAGCGAAGCGTGATGCTGTCTCCGGCCTCGGCAGCGCCCGCGGTACCCCCGGCTTTGTTGGTCGTGTTGATCTCGGCCGCCGCCGGAGCGGTGTTGTCCACCGTGACCGACCAGTCGGGCTGGGTGCGGGCGTTTCCGGCCTTGTCGGTCGAGACGATCGAGTACGACTTGAGCCCGGTCCCGAGCGGCGTCGCCGCATTCTGCGTAGTGGAGCTGCGGTAGTTGTAGGTCACGCCTCCGGCCGAGTACGACCCGGAGGTCAACGCAATCGCGGTGCCCGCCGGCGTGACCGCGCTCACATCGGCGGTCTCGCTGAGAACCCCACCGGCCAGCGCCTCGGTGACGTTGGCGTAGATGTAGTAGCCGCCGCCCTGCCTGACGTACCCGGAAAGGTACCCGCCTGGCTTGGCCAGGACGCTCGCGGTGACCAGCGGGGCCGTGGTGTCCACGGTGACCACCAGGCTCGCGGACTGCTCAGAGGTGTTGCCGGCCAGGTCGGTCGCCGTGATGGTGATGGTGTGGCCGGTCTCGGCGAGCGTCGACGCGGTGACGCTGTAGGCCCCGGTCCCGGTTGCAGAGGCGGTCCCGACCGGACTGCCGCCGCTGAGGAGGGTCACAGTCGCGCCGGCCTCGACGTTCGCAGGCCCGGTGCTCGTGAAGGTCGGCGTGGTGTCGTTGGTGATCTGGTCGGCGTCCGAGATGCCGGTGTCCGATCCGGCAGCCAGGTCGGGTGCCGGGGCGGGCGCCGCCGGGGCCACCGAGTCGATCGTCACGACCAGACCGCCCGATGCCGGAGAGACGTTGCCGGCGGCGTCGGCAGCGACCGAGGTTACCGTGTGGGCGCCCTGGTCCAGGCTCGAGACGGTTACCCCGTAGCTGCCGCCGGCGGCAGCCGTGGAGCCGGCCGGACTCCCGTCCACCCGGACCGTCACGGTGGCGCCGCTCTCGGCGGTGCCGGTGAAGTCCGGCGTGAGCGCCGAGGTCACGTTGTCCGTCGCGGAGCTGCCGGTATCCGATTCCGCAGCCAGATCGGGCACCGACGGGGCCGCCGGGGCCGCCGTGTCGACTCTCACCGTCAGGCCGCCCGATGCGGAGGAGACGTTGCCGGCGACGTCGGCCGCGGTGGCGGTGATCGAGTGCTCGCCGTCCCCAAGGGTCAAGACAGTGACATCGTAGGAACCAGCGCTCGCCGGCCCACTGCCCACCGGGTCGCCGTTGCGGCGGATCGTCACGGTGGAACCGTCCTCGGCAATGCCCGCGAACGCCGGCGTGGCGTCGCTCGTAAGGTTGTCGACCGAGGATATGCCGGTGTCCGACGCATCCGCCAGGTCCGGCGTCGAGGGCGCAGGCGGGGCGGCGGTGTCGATGGTGACGGTGAGCCCGGTCGACGCAGCCGAGAGGTTGCCCGCGGCGTCGGTCGCCGTGGCGGTGATGGTGTGTTGGCCGTCGGCCAGTTTCGTCACCTGGATGTTGTAGCTGCCGCCGGCGGCGACCCCATTGCCGACCTGGACCAGCCCGGCGTAGAGCTTGACCGTCGAGTCCGGCTCGGCGGTTCCGGTAAAGGTCGGGGCGGCGGTTCCGGTGACGTTGTCGATGGAGGAGGCGCCGGTATCGGACGCCGGCGCAAGGTCCGGGGTGGAGGGAGCCGCCGGGGCCGCGGTGTCCACGGTGACGGAGGCGCTCCGGCCGCCCTCGGTCCCGGTCCACAAGGAACCGGCGATCCGGGCGGACACGCCGTAGTGCCAGGTGCCGTCCGGGACATCGGCCTCCGAGCACACCAGGGCGGAGCTAGAGGGCCAACCGCAGGTGAAGGTTGCGCTGGGGGTTGTCGCAACACTGGAGCTGTAGCGGGCGACCAGGTAGCTGGTCACCTCCCGCCCGGAAGTGGTGAGCGCCCGGGGGAAGTCGATCGAGACGCTGGAGGGGCCGGTCAGGGCGACCTCGGGTGTCGGCGCCTGCTGCAGAGCATCTGCGCCCGCGCGGGCGGAGTTGCCGCTGTCGGTGGAGGCCCAGAACGCCTGGGCGTTGACCGCCCCGGAGGCGGCGAGGAAGGCGCCCACGACCCACAGAAGCCGGGTTGCGCGCCGCAGGCCGGACGTTGGAGCCGGCCGGGACCGCGTCGGGGAGATCATCGGTGGGCGGTAAGCGTGACCGGGATGTGGAACGAGGCGCCCTGGCATGCGGGGGACGAGGTGGCGTCCATGCTTGCCGCCCCCGCCAGCTCCACCAGGACCGAGGCGCCGGGTCCCACGGTGATCGTAGGTGTAATCGGGTCGTCGGGTGGGTCGAAGGTCACGCCGGTGGTCGTGCAACCGGGATGCGAGGGATCCGCGGCAACTGGGCCGTTGGCAACAACCGAGAAGACCCGGACCGGCACCGGGTTCGGGTTGTGCAGCCGAAGGACGACGTCGGCGGTACCGCCCGGAAGCAGCGTGGAGGCCGGGGCGTCGCCCCCGGTGAAAGCGGTCACCGCGACCGGCTGCATGGTCCCGGTGGCGCCGCCTCCCGAGCCGGACCCCCCGCCGGAGAGGTAGCCGTAGGCCGTCCCGGCGCCGAGCACCAATGCCAGCACCAGGCCGGGGATTCCCCACACTGCGAAGGACCGTGGTCGCGTCGCAACCCGAGCCTGCGACGGCTCGGGACCTGCGGAACCTGCGACCATGGTGCCTCCCCCCTATGGCTTGATCACTGAAATGCCGGCGGTCCGGCGGCGGAGCAAGCCGGGGGCGGTTGTGCGCCCCCGGCCCGTCGATCGGAGCTACTAGGTGATGCTGTAGGCCAGATTCACCGTGGCGCCCTGGCACCCGTCCTGGTTGGAAGCGGTGTTGTTGAAGGCGAGCGTGGCGCCGGTCCAGACGTTCGTGTTGAGGCCGGGATCCATCTCGGAGCCGACGGTCATCGTGGCGTTGGCCAGCGTGAAGTCGGCGGCGGTGCAGTCGCCGACCGGTGCGTCCACCGCCTTCACGACACTCGCGATCGAGGCGGTCACGCTGGTGACGTGGACGACCTCGGCGTTCGGGTTGTCGATGTCGCCGGTGAGCGTCTGAGCGGCAATACCCGGGCCCATCTCGGTGACGACGCTGGTCTGGATCGCCTCGAGCGGCTCGGTCTCTGCTGTGGTCGCGCTGCCGGTTCCGGTGCCGCCGGCGGTGAAGTAGGCGTACGCCGCCCCCGCCACCGCCATCACCAGAAAGATGGCGATGATCGAGGACTTCTTCTTGTTCTTGAGGTGCGATCTCATCGGTAAATCTCCTTGGGGCGCCTGGCCCGGTTGCGGTGCGCTGAATTTCGGCTGGCATCTGCTTCCTCCCGGGGCCGGTGCGCCCGCCCCGGGATCTGTTCGAATGCTCGACTGACTATCGGCAGGCGAGGCGGACGTCCACAGTGCCGAATGGCACATGAATTCAGGCCATACGGCATGACCCAGGGGACGTAGAAGCGCGTTCGTTTCCCAGCCGGCGAGGCTGCGCTATCGGTCGGGTTTTGCGGCTACCCGGGGCCTACGCCGGGCAAGCTGGGTCCTCAGACCCCGGTCCGGCCCCGCACCGCTTTGGCCATCCGCTCGACGATCTCGGTCACAATCGCCCGCGAGGTCCCGTAGTTGAACCGGACGAACCCCTCCCCCTGGGTGCCGAAGTTCGGCCCGGCGCTGAAGGCAACCCTCGCCTGCTCGAGGAAAAAGGTCTGGGGGTCCGGCTGCAGGTCGAGCTTCCGGAAGTCGAGCCAGGCCAGGTAGGTGGCGTCGGGCATCGCGTAGCCGATCTCCGGTAGGTGCCCGGCCAGAAGCTCCCCCAGCAGCCGGCGGTTGCCGTCGAGGTATCGGACGACCTCGTCCATCCACGGGCCACCCTCGGTGAACGCGGCGACGGTCGCCTCGATGCCGAGGATGCTGGCGCCGCCGATGGCCAGGTGGCCGAGCCCGCTGAGCTTGTCGGCCATCGCCGGGGTGCCGGCTACGGCGAACCCGCACTTGAGGCCGCCGAAGTTCCAGGCCTTCGAGGCGGCGGTGACCGTCATGGTGCGGGCCTCCACCTCGTCGCCCAGCGTGGCGAACACCGTGTGCCGGGCGCCCGGCAGGGTGAGCGGCGAGTGGACCTCGTCCGAGATCACTGCGACGTCGTGGCGGATGGCGAGCTCCGCGATCGCCTCCAGATCCTCCCGCCGGAACGCCCGGCCGGTGGGGTTCTGGGGGTTGCACAGGATCAGCGCCCTGGCCCGGCCGAGGGCCTCGTCGAGCCCCTCGAGGTCGACCTCGTAGCGGCCGTCGCGAAATACCAGAGGATTCTCGATCAGCGTCCGCTTCGTCTCCTTGATCACCGTGAAGAACGGCGGGTAGACCGGGGGCTGGATGACCACCCCGTCGCCGGGTGAGGTCAGCACCTGAAGCGACACCATGAGCGCCCGCACGACGTCCGGCATGACCGAGACGTGCGCCGGGTCGACCCTCCACCCGTACGACCGGTCCGCCCAGCCGGCGACGACGTCGCCGAAGCCGGTGTGCTCGATCGACGAGGGGTAGCCGAAATCGTCCCGCTCGGCCGCCGCGATCACGGCCCGCCGCACCGGCTCGGCCACCGGGAAGTCCATCTCGGCGACCCACGACGGGATCACGTCGTCCGGGTAATGCCTCCACTTGGCGCTGCGCCGGCGGTGCAGCACCTCGAGGTCGAGGTCGTCCAGGTGCAATCCGTTGGCGTCGGTCACCCGAAGCTCACCAGGTGGTGGTTCTTCTTGCCCCGTCGAAGTACCAGGTAGCGGCCGTGCAGCAGATCGCCCTCCCCCACCGTGCGTTCGACATCGGTCTGTTTGGTGTTGTTGACGTATACCCCGCCGCCGCCGATGAACTCGCGGGCGGTCTTGCGGGAGGTAGCCAGCCCGGTGTCGATGAGCAGGTCGACCAGCGGCGCCCCGCCCGCGAGCAGGCCGGCGGGGCGGCTCGACGACGGGGCGTCGGCCAGGACGTCCAGCAGCTCGGACTCGTCGAGCTCGGCGATGTCGCTGCCGAACAGCGCCCGGGACGCCCGCTCGGCCTTCTGCGCCTGGTGCGCACCGTGGACCAGCGTCGTGACCTCGCGAGCCAGCACCCGCTGCGCCTCACGCCGGGCCGGCGCCTCCCGAACCTGCCCGTCCAGCGCCTCGATCTCGTCCCTGCCGAGGAAGGTGAAGAACCGCAGGAACTGGCCGACCTGGGCGTCGTCGACGTTGATGAAGTGCTGGTAGAAGCGGTAGGGGCTGGTCTTGGCCGGGTCCAGCCAGACGTTCCCACCGACGCTCTTGCCCATCTTCGCTCCGCCCAGCCCCTTGATCAGCGGTGAGGTCAAGCCGTAGGCCTCGGCGCCGGCCACCTTGCGGATGAGCTCGATGCCGTAGGTGATGTTGCCCCACTGGTCGCTGCCGCCGATCTGGAGCCGGCAGCCGAACTCGTGAAACAGGTGGAGGAAGTCGTAGGACTGCAGCAGCATGTAGGTGAACTCGGTGAAGCTGATCCCCTGCTCCCGGTTCTCCAGGCGGCTGCGCACCGAGTCCCGGGCCACCATCTGGTTGACGCTGAAGTGCTTGCCGATGTCGCGCAGGAAGTCGGTCAGCTTCAGCGGCCGCAGCCAGTCGGCGTTGTCCACCAGGGTCGCCTGCGACGACCCGGCCGAGAAGTCGACGATCCGCTCCGCCTGCCTTCTTATAGCTGCGATGTTGGCGTCGAGGACCTCGGGCGCCAACAGGGTGCGCTCGGCCTCCCGGCCGCTCGGGTCGCCGATCAGGCCGGTGCCGCCCCCCATGACCGCGATCGGCCGGTGGCCTGCCAGCTGCATCCGCCTCAGCCCGATCAGCTGGAGAAGCCCCCCCAGGTGCAGGCTGTCGGCGGTGGGGTCGAAGCCGCAGTAGAGAACGAACTGCTCCTGCGCCAGGAGCTTCGCCAGTTCGGGGTCTGTCACCTGGTGGATCAGGCCCCGCCAGGTGAGCTCGGAGTAGATGTCGTCGGGCATTTTCGAAGGTTACCCGATGGGTACCGGCGGGCCGGGAGGAACCTTGCGGCCGCTGGTCCACGGGCCGGGCTCGTAGAAGCGCCACGGCTGGTCGGTCGACGCGTCGACGCCGATCCGGTAGGAGTTGAGCACCGGGCCTTCCAGCCGGCGTTCCGATCCGACCCAGACGTCGCCGGTGGCCAGGTCGGTGCCGTTGTGCTCCCGGGTGAGCCCGAAGGCCTGGCACAGCCGGCCGGGTCCCTTGGCCAGCAGGCGGGGGTCGGTTACGCCCCGGCGCTCGGCCATCAGCTGCATCCCCTCCAGCGGCTCGACCGCCCTCATCAGGACCGCCCCGGCCACTCCGTCGGCCTCGGCCACGATGTTGGCGCAGTGGTGCATGCCGTAGGTGAAGTAGACGTAGAGGATGCCGGGCGGGCCGTACATGATGGCGCTCCGGGGGGTCCGGCGAAAGGCGTGGCTGTTGGGGTCGGCCGGACCGCAGTAGGCCTCGACCTCGACCAGCCGGCCGGAAACCAGGCCGTCCGAGGTCCGCCGGTACAGGGTGTGGCCGACCAGCGACTCCGCCACCTCGACGGCCGGGCGGGCAAAGAACTGCGGGGGCAGGCGAAGCACGGCGGGCTACTTCTTGGCCAGGACGTCCCGCAAAGCCTCGACCGGCAGGGTGTTGACCACCTCCGCCGGCGTCAGCCAGCCCCGCTGCGCCATCCCGACGCCCAGGCGCATGCGGCCGAGGTGGGTCGGGTTGTGGGAGTCGGTGTTGATCGCAAACCGCAGGCCGAACTCCTTGGCCAGGCGCAGGTGGTCGTCCTTCAGGTCCAGCCGGGCCGGGTTCGAGTTGACCTCCATCACCACCTGGTTGTCCCGGGCCGCCGCGAACACCTCTGTCAGGTCGAACTCGGCGGGTTCCCGGTTGCCCAGCCAGCGCCCGGTGGGGTGGCCGAAGATGTTGACCCGGGGGTGTTCCATCGCCCGCACGACCCGCCGGGTCTGGGCCTCGGGGTCCAGGCCGAACCGGCGGTGGATGCTGGCGATGACCAGGTCGACGGCGTCGAGGATCTCGTCGGGCAGGGCGAGCGTGCCCTCCGGGCCGATGTCGACCTCCACCCCCTGCAGAATCCTGATCTGCCCGTCGAGCTCGGCGTTGACCGCGGCAATCTCCTCCGCCTGCTTCACGATGGTTTCCGGCGAGTGCGACTTCACCCAGGCGTCCAGGTGGTCGGTGATCGCCAGATAGCGGCGGCCCTGCTCCATGGCGACCAGCGCCATCTCCCGGACCGTGGTCGAGCCATCCGAGTACCGGGTGTGCGAGTGAAGGTCGCCCTGGATGTCTGAGAGCTGAACCAGTGCGGGAAGCTCGCCCTTCAGCGCCAGCTCGACCTCTCCTCGGTTCTCGCGCATCGGAGCGGGCGGCGTCTGCAGCCCCAGGGCGGCGTAGACCTCCTCCTCGGTGGCCCCGGCGACCCTGGCGTTGTCCGAGACCCGGAACAGGCCGTACTCGGAGAGCTTGAAACCCTGCTTCACCGCAATCTCCCGGACCCGCACGTTGTGCTCCTTGGAGCCGGTGAAGTACTGGAGGGCGGCGCCGAACTCGTCGGCGGCTACGACCCGAAGGTCGACCTGCAGGCCTTCCGCGGTCAGGACACTCGACTTGGTACCCCCGCTGGCCGCGACGCTTTTGACGCCGGGCAGGGCGGTGAAAAGCTGCACGATTGCCGCCGGGTCGGGCCCGGTTGCCAGCAGATCGACGTCGCCGACGGTCTCCCTGCCCCGGCGAAGGCTGCCGCAGTAGGCAGCCTCGGTGACCAGCTCGGACTTGTTCAGCTCGTCCACCAGGTTCTCGGCAACCGCCAGCGCCACGTCGATCGGCACCCGCTTTTCTGCTCCGGTGAAGCGGGCGAGCGCGCCGGACAGCCGCTCTTCGGTCTTGCGTCCCAAACCTTTGATGGTTCTCAG
This sequence comes from Actinomycetota bacterium, assembly GCA_036259335.1. Classification (GTDB taxonomy): domain Bacteria; phylum Actinomycetota; class CADDZG01; order JAHWKV01; family JAHWKV01; genus JAJCYE01. The sequence continues at coordinate 1,134 of DATABX010000116.1, read as the reverse complement.
CTTCTGCTCCTTGATCGCCTGGTCGAGCTCTTCGAGGTTCGTCACGCCCAGCTCGCGGTGGAGCAGGAGGGCGGTCTTCGGGCCCACTCCGGGAAGGGCCGTCATCTCCCGGATCCCCGGTGGGACGGCCGCGCGGGCATCTTCCAGCTTAGCCATGGTTCCGGTCTTCAGTACCTCCCGGATCTTGGAGGCCGTGGCCTTGCCGACCCCGCGGAGTCCGGCAAGCTCCTTGTCGTCCAGGGTGGAGACGTCCCGGCCGCACGCCCGGATCTCCTCGGCGACCCGGCGGTAGGCCAGGATGCGGAAGCGGTCGCCCTCGGCGATCTGCATCAGGTCCGCCAGTTCCTCGAAAGCCCGAGCGACCTCGTCGTTCACTCGAGGCATGTTCCGATCTTAACCGGGAGGCTCCGGCTACTGGACGGGTCGTACTCTCGAGCGGTATTCTTAAACAAGCGTTTAGAACATCTGTTTAAGGGAGGAGCGGTGGCCGGGACGAGGGAGCGTCTGGTTGAGGCAGCACTCGCCACGATCAAGATGGAGGGCTACGGCGGGACCACCGCCCGGGCCATCGCCGGCCGGGCCGGCGTGAACCAGGCGCTGATCTACTACTACTTCGGGGACATCAAGAACCTGCTGCTGGCGGCACTGGACGAGACGAGCGCCAAGCGCATGATCAGGTACGAGGCTCTGCTCGCGAGGACCGAGTCGGTCGAGGACCTCGTGCAGATGGCGAAGGACATCTACCGCGAGGACCTGGCCTCCGGCCACGTCACGGTTCTCTCCGAGCTGATCGCCGGCAGCCTGCAGCACCCCGAGTTGGGTCCAGAGGTGATCAAGCGGCTCCGGCCGTGGATCGACTTCGCCGAGCAGTCGATAACCAAGGTGACCAAAGGGTCGGTGCTGGAGACCCTGGTCCCGGCCCGCGACGCGGCGATCGGCATCGTCGCCTTCTACCTCGGCATCGACCTGCTGCACCAGCTCGACCCGGCCGAGTCGCCCGCCGACCGCCTTTTCGACCACGCCGCCCGGCTCGCCCCGGGCCTGGAGATGCTCATGGCTTTTGGAACCCTCGAGGAGGAATCTTGACCACCGATTTCGATGTTGTAACCGGAGCGTTCAGCTACACCGGGCGGG
>DATABX010000115.1:0-5713 GCA_036259335.1 Actinomycetota bacterium | reverse complement strand
TGGTGAGCGAGGTTGCCACGGTGAACGTGTGGCCCGTGTCCGCGAGGTCGACCGACTCGAGCACCGTGGACACCTCGAGCACATCCCCCGCCCCGATGGGCGCCCGCAGCCGGTGCTCCTGCTCGGCGTGGACCAGCATGGTCATGTCGACGCCCAGCTCCGGGTCGTACATCACCTGGTTGAGCTGATCGATTCCCATCACGCAGGGAAATGCGGGTGGGGCCACCGGCAAGTCCCCGATGACCGCCGGGCTGGAGTCGTTGGTTGCTTCGGCGTACCGGCGGATCGCGCCGGCGGTGACGTGGTAGGTGGCGGTCGGGTAGCGCTTCCCCGCCAGATCTGCGTTCAGAACCAATCGCCCTCCTCCACCTGTCCCGCGTCCTAATATAAACGCCGGTCAGGCGCCCGCCGGCCGGTCCAGGAGGTTGGCGATCGACAGAATCTATCTGAGCCTGATCGGACCGTCCGACGCCCCGGACGAGGTCCTGCGCACCGCCGAGCAGGCCGGAGAGCTCATCGCCCGGGCAGGAGCGGTCCTGGTGACCGGCGGTCGAGGGGGTGCGATGGAGGCGGCGTGCCGGGGCGCCAAGGCCGCCGGCGGACTGACGGTCGGGCTGCTTCCAGGCTCCTTCCGCAGCGAGGGCAACCGCTATTTGGACGTCGCCCTGCCCACCGGGATGGGCGAGATGCGCAACGTGCTGGTCGTCCGATCCGGCGACGGCCTCCTGGCGGTGGGAGGCGGATATGGCACCCTGTCCGAACTCGGGCTGGCGCTCAAGCTGGGCAAGCCGGTGGTGGGCATCGGCACCTGGGAGCCATCCGCCGGAGGGGTGCCGGCGCCCATTCCCGCCGCATCGACGGCTGAGGAGGCGGTTCGGATGCTCCTGGAGGCCGTATCGTCACCAAAAATGCAGTTGGGGTAGATTTAGGCTTAGGTCAATAGATTTCTTGGGCGGCGAGAAAGTGACGAGCCCGCCAGACGAGGGGAGCTGACAATGGGAAAGTACACTCTGCCGGAGCTGCCGTACGCGTACGACGCGCTCGAGCCCCACATCGACGCCGAGACCATGATGGTGCACCACACCAAGCACCATCAGACGTACATCGACAAGCTGAACGCGGCGATGGAGGGTGAAAGCCTGTCCGAGAAGCCGGTGGAGGAGCTCCTCGAGGACTACGCCAACCTTCCGGAGCGCATCCAGAAGCCGGTTCGCAACCACGGGGGCGGCCACGCGAACCACAGCCTGTTCTGGAAGATCCTCACCCCGAACCAGGAGGACTCGGAGCCCCGCGGGCCGCTGGGCTCGGCAATCGAAATGCAGTTCGGCTCGTTCAGCCAGCTCAAGGACGTCTTCAAGCAGACCGCGGTCAACCACTTCGGCAGCGGCTGGGCGTGGATTGTAATCGCGGCCGGCGAGCGCAAGACCAAGGACATGAAGAAGCTGCTCGTGCTCAGCCTGCCCAACCAGGACTCGCCGCTGATGGGAGGCCACACCCCGATTCTCGGCCTCGACCTGTGGGAGCACGCCTACTACCTGAAGTACCAGAACAAGCGGCCGGACTACATCGAGGCCTTCTGGAACGTCGTGAACTGGAAGCAGGTCGAGGAGAACTTCGGCAACGTCGAGAACGTCGCCATCAAGACCGGCATGTTCAAGGGTCGGGTACTGGAGCGCTAGACCGCCCGCCTGATCAAGAGCCCCCGTCCTTGGGCGGGGGTTCTTTTTGGCCGGTATCCCAGAAAAACAGGGTAACGCGACCATATGTGTAACGATTGGTCGCTCTGGGTAAGTTAGCGCCACTGCCAGAGCAGACGGCATCCTGGCTTGAGGGAAATGCGTCCCGCTTACGGACCCCTCGCCGCACAAATGTTTGACCGGTCCCGGGCTTCGCGCGCCCGGTTCAGGTCATCATCCTGGAGGTTCGAGATGAACGTTGACGTCGAATTTTTCAACATCGTGAATGACCTGGGCCCGTTGGGTGACATCGATCTGGCCTCTTACGAATCGCACCCGGCGACCTCTTCCAAGGACCAGATGAGCTCGGCCTGCGGCTGCGGCACCGGGGAAAGCGACTCGTGCTGCCGCGGCACGGACACCGCCCTGGCTCCGCCGACCGCCCCCGGACTGGCTTCCCCGAACGCCGCCGCCCTGAACGCTCCGTACGGACCTGACGACCGGCGGGTGACGCTCTACCCGAAGTGGGACGCCGGCACCCGCGCCTGGTGGATGTGGGACGAGGCGACGGCGACCTGGCTGAAGACCGCTTAGGCAAAAAAACTCCATGCACTGAACCGCCCGCCGAAACGGCCGATTGATAAGGGAACAATCGGCCAACAGCGGGAGAGCATCGGTGGAACAGCCGTCGAACGGCGGAGGCAGCATCCCGCGGTCCCTGAAACGCTGGCTCGTTCCGACCTTCGCGCTGGCCGTCATCGGGCTGCGAATCGGCTTCGAAGCCGACAGCGTCTGGGCCGGCGTCTTGTCGGCAATGGCAATCGGCCTGGTACTCGGCGTAACGCTGTGGGGGCTGCGCCGCCGGGCCAACCGCCTGCTATCGGCCGACTCGCCCTCCCCCGCATCGATCAAAGGCGCCTTGAAGCTCAACTCGTTACCTGTTGATTGGCAGGGTCCGGCCTCGGAGACCTTCGCCAGCACCGCCCAGGCCGGGGCGCTCAGCGTCCGGGTCTACGTCGACGGAACCTGGCTTCGTTTCGACAGCACCAGCGCCTTCGGCTTCCGGGGCCACCCCTTTCGGGCGCAGGTCCCGCTCGCCTCGGTTTCTTCGGTCTACGGCGACAACTCCGACGAGGGGATCGTCGGGTCGGAACTGGTCTTCAACCTCGACAGCGGCTACTCGCCGCGGCTGGCGCTCATCGCCGGCCTTGAGGGGGCGGAGAAGGCGGCGCTTCGATTCAGCCGCGACATCGCCGCCGTGCGATCGCAGCCGCTCCCGGCCGGACCGACCGGAGTGGTGAGCAAGCCCCCGGCGAACCGCATCGACACCGGCTCCGCGACCTGGATCAGCTTTATGGGCATGGTCCCGTTCTTTCCTGCAATGCTCGGAGCGGAGCACGGCCGTTGGGCTGCGACCGTGACGATTGCTGTTGTATTCCCGGCGATCCTGCTTCAGATGTGGCGGAACTTGTACCTGGCCCGCTACGTGGTCTGGGGAACGGCAGCCGCGGCTGGGGCGTTTTTGGTCGACGTGGCGCTCACCGGCCAGACGATGAGCATTGTGGGCCTGGCCACAGCGCTGGTCGTCAGCATCCTGGAGTTCCGGACCCTGACCAGGTCCCAGAGCCGGTCCGCTTAGACCGCCGATCCCTCGAGCAGCGCGGCAAGCCCCTTCTCGTCGAGTAGCGGGATGCCGAGGGCTTCGGCCCTCGCCAGCTTGGAGCCCGGCTTTTCCCCGACGACCACGTAGTCGGTCTTCTTCGACACGCTGGAGACGACCTTGCCGCCGGCCTCCTCGATGAGCCGCTCGGTCTCCTCCCGGCTCCAGCGCTCCAGCCCGCCGGTCAACACGAACGTCTTGCCCGTCAGGTGGCCCCGGGGCGCCTCGGTCCTCTGCTGCTCGAGCACCACCCCGGCCTCGGCCATCTTCCGGACGATCCGCTGGTTGCGCGGCGACTGGAAGAAGTCCCGGATCCGCTGGGCAACGATCGGCCCGATGCCCTCGACCGCGGTCAGCTCCTCGACCGTCGCCGCGGCGATCCGGTCCATGGAGCCGAACTCGTCGGCCAGAAGGCGGGCGGTCGGGGGCCCGACGTCGCGGATGCCGACCGCCACCAGCGCCCGGGGCAGGCCGGCCTGCTTGGAGTTCTCTATCGACGCCAACAGCTGGTCGGCCTTTTTGTCGCCGAACAGCGGCAGCTGCAGCAGCTGATCGCGAGTCAGCGAGTACACGTCGCCGGGGTCCCGGACGAACCCCAACTCCCTTAGCTGGATGGCCGCCTTGTAGCCCAGGCCCTCGATGTCCATCGCCCCCCGGCTGGCGAAGTGGAACAGCTCCTCGACGCCGCGGGACGGGCACTCGTCGTTGGGGCACCGCCAGACCGCCTCGCCGCCCGCCCTCACCAGCGGGGTACCGCACACCGGGCACTCGGTGGGCATGACGAACTTCTCCTCATCCCCGGTGCGCTTGGAGACGATCGGAGCAATCACCTGGGGGATGACCTCTCCGGCCCTACGGACCAGGACGGTGTCCCCGATGCGGATGTCCTTGCGCTCGACCTCGTCTGCGTTGTGGAGCGTGGCCTGCGAGACCATCGCCCCCGACAGCCGCACCGGCTCGAGCAGCGCGAACGGGGTAACCGCACCGGTGCGCCCGACGTTGACCACGATGTCCTTCAGCTTGGTGGTCTTCTCCTCGGGCGGGAACTTGTAGGCGATCGCCCACCGAGGGCTCTTCGAGGTGTAGCCCAGCTCCTCCCGGGCCCCCAGGTCATCAACCTTGACCACCACGCCGTCGACCTCGAACGGCAGGTCGTGGCGGTGGCTCTCCCAGTGCTGGCAGAACTCGAAGGCCGCCTGCAGCTCGTCGAACGCCCGGTTCTCGCCCATGACCGGCAGCCCGAGGTCGATCAGATACTGCATCTGCTCGGAGTGCTTGCGGAAGCGGCGGCCCGAAACCGATCCGACGGTGTGGCAGAAGATTCCCAGCTTCCTCCCGGCCGTCACCGACGGGTCCTTCTGCCTCAGCGACCCTGCGGCCGAGTTCCGCGCGTTGGCGAAGGGGCGGATTCCGGCGGCGACCAGGCTGTCGTTCAGCTCCTCGAATGCCTTCACCGGCATGAAGATCTCACCCCGGACCTCCAACGAGTCGGGGATTTCCTTGCCGATGAGGTTCTGCGGCACCGAGGAGATCGTGCGGACGTTCTGGGTTATGTCCTCTCCGGTCCGGCCGTCACCCCGGGTGGCGGCCGTAACCAGGCTTCCCTTGTCGTACACCAGGTTCACCGCCAGGCCGTCGACCTTCAGCTCGCAGTAGAAGTCCGCCGCCGCACCCAGGATCCGCTCGACTCGCTTCCCCCAGGCCACCAGCTCCTCGAAGCTGAAGGCGTTGTCCAGCGACCACATCGGGTTGGGGTGCTTGAGCGGAGCGAACAGGGCCGACGGCGGAGCCCCGACCTTGTGGGTGGGCGAGTCCTCGGTGACCAGCTCCGGGTGCTCGCCCTCCAGGGTGGCAAGCTCGCGTACCAGGGCGTCGTACTCGGCGTCCGAAATCTCCGGGTCGTCGAGGACGTGGTACCGCTCCGAGTGGTAGTCGATCAGCTCCCGGAGCCGGACGATGCGTTCGAGCGGCGCCGGGTCCGGCTGGGTCAAGCTGCGGGCTCTTGGCGGCCGGCCCCCGAACGACCTGCCCTCCCGATCGTCCCGCCGCCCACGACTTCGTCGCCGTCGTAGAAGACCGCGGTCTGCCCGGGCGCCGGCCGGGCCTGGGGGAAGTCGAACCTCACGGTTGCCACGCTTCCGGAGACCGCGACCGTCGCCGGCGCCTCCGCTCCCCGGTAGCGGGTCATGACCGAGGCCCGGATCTCACCGTGGGGTGGCCCTGCGACGAAGACCGTTCCGTCGACCTGGACCTCGTCGACCTTCATCTCGCCCCCTTCGGCAACCACCACCGTGTTGTCCGAGGCCCGGACCTCGGTGACGTACAGCGGCAGCCCGACCCCGATGCCCAGCCCCTTGCGCTGGCCGACCGTGTAGTG
>DATABX010000114.1:0-3448 GCA_036259335.1 Actinomycetota bacterium | reverse complement strand
GGACTGGTGGCGCTGTCCGGCTGGGTGAGGGACGTGCTGAACCCGATCGTGGTCGGGATCACCGGCTCCACCGGCAAGACCTCGGTCAAGGACCTGCTGGCGGCGATAGTCCGGACGAAGATGCCGGTAGTGGCCTCCGAGAAGTCGTTCAACAACGAGCTCGGGCTGCCGCTCACTCTGCTCAAGACCCGGTCCGACACCCGGGTCGTGGTGGCCGAGATGGGGGCCCGGGGCCGGGGGCAGATCGCCCGGCTCTGCGAGCTGGCACGCCCCCACGTCGGCGTGGTGACGAACGTCGGGGTCACCCACTACGAGATGTTCGGCTCCCGGGCGGCGATCGCCCACGCCAAGGGAGAGCTGGTGGAGGCGGTGCCCGAGGGCGGCGCGGTGGTCCTCAACGCCGACGACCCCCTGGTCGCCAAGATGGCTTCCCGCCGGGGCGACCTGGTCGACGTCTTGACCTTCGGCTTGTCGGGCGGCGCCTGGCTGAAGGCGGAGCAGGTCAACATCGACCGGCTGGGCCGGCCGACCTTCCAGCTGGTGCGGGGCTCGCAGCGGGGCGTCTGGGTCACCATGTCGGCGAGCGGCGCCCACCAGGTGATGAACGCGCTGGCGGCATCCACGGCCGCCCTGGCGCTCGGCCTCACGCTGGAGGACTGCCGGATCGGGCTCGAGTCGGCGGAAATCTCGCCCTGGCGCATGCAGGTGGCCGAGGTCGGCGACTCGGTGATAGTGAACGACGCGTACAATGCGAGCCCGGCTTCGGTGACCTCGGCCCTGCAGACCTGCGCCGCAATGGTGCGGGAGGGCGGAAAGCTGGTGGCGGTCCTCGGCTACATGGCCGAGCTCGGCAGCCTGACCGAGACCGAGCACTTGCGGATCGGTGCCCTTACGGCGTCGCTCGCCGGCAGGCTGGTGGTCGTCGGGAACCAGGCTTCGTCGATCTCCGCGGGCGCCCGGCAGGCCGGGATGGCCGACGTCGTGGAGGTCCCGGACGCTGCCGCCGCAGCGTCGGCGGTTGGGAAGCTGGGCAAAGGAGACGTCCTTTTGATCAAGGGCTCCCGGGTGGCGGCGCTGGAGCAGGTATCGGACATGGTGAGGGAAGGCATGGCAGGCGCTTGATACCGATTCTCATCGCGGCAGCCGTCTCGTTCCTCGTCGTACTCGTCACCACCCCTCTGGCCATCCGGATTCTTCGCCGGCGCAGCATCGGGCAGTACGTGCGAGAGGACGGCCCCAAGGCGCACATCGTGAAGACCGGGACCCCGACGATGGGGGGCCTGGTGATCATCGCCGGCGGGCTGTTGGCCTACTTCGTCTCCCACTTCGTCCCCACCTACACCCCGTTCTCGTCGAGCGGGCTCCTCGCCGTGTCGACGGTCACCGCCATGGGGATCCTGGGGTTCGCCGACGACTACCTGAAAATCAACCGCCGGCGTTCGCTCGGGCTCAACAAGACGGCCAAGCTCCTCGGTCAGGCGGCGATCGCCGTCGGGTTCGTCCTGGCGATGCCGTTCACCCAGGCGGCCCAGGAGGTGTCGTTCGTCCGGCCCCTGGGGGTCGGCCTGATCGGGATCGTGTTCGTCCTCTGGATCTTTTTGATCATCGCCGCCACCACCAACGGCACCAACCTGGCCGACGGTCTGGACGGCCTGTGCTGCGGGTCGGGCGCCATGGTCATGGGCGCCTACGTGATCATCGCCTTCTGGCAGGTGCGCCACCGCTGCGGCGGGCTCGGCGGACTGCCCGGGTGCTACAGCGCCCCGCACTCGTTCGACCTGGCGCTGGTGGCGGCCAGCCTGCTCGGCGCCCTGGCGGGCTTCCTGTGGTGGAACGCGGCGCCGGCCAAGATCTTCATGGGCGACACCGGCTCCCTGGCGCTCGGCGGAGGCATGGCGGCCCTGGCGATCCTGACCAACACGCAGCTTCTGCTGATAGTGCTGGGCGGCCTGTACGTGGTCGAGGTCTCGTCGGTTGTGCTGCAGGTGATCGCTTACCGGATGTTCGGCCGGCGAATCTTCCTGATGGCGCCGATCCACCACCACTTCGAGCTGCTCGGTTGGCCCGAGTTCACGGTGATCGTGCGCTTCTGGGTCCTGGCGGCGCTGTCGGTGGCGTTCGGGCTGGGGCTGTTCTACGGCGACTTCATCGCCGCCGGCGGCACGGGTTGATCGAAGCCGGCCACCGGGTTCTCGTGCTGGGGCTCGGAAAGATGACCGGATCGGCGGTGGCCGACGCCCTCGGGGCGGTGGGAGCGCAGATCCGGGTCCACGAGTCATTCCCCTCGCCGGCCCGGGAAGAGCTGGGCGACGAGCTGCGGCGGCGGGGGGTCGAGGTCACCTTCGGCGAGCCGGAAGGGGCCGAGGTCGACCGCATGCTGGAGTGGGCCGATGCGGTCGTGCCCAGCCCGGGCGTGCCGCCGAGCAACCCGGTCCTGGCGGCGGCGCTGCGGTCGGGCATCCCGGTGATCAGCGAGGTCGAGCTCGGTTTCGGGTTCGCCCGGGGTCCGGTTCTCGGCGTCACCGGCACCAACGGCAAGACCACCACGACGACCCTGCTGGCGGAGATCCTCGCCGAGGCGGGAATGCCGGCGAGGGCGGTGGGCAACATCGGCGTGCCCTTCGTAACCGCGGCACGGGAGTCCGTGGAGGGCAGCTTCCTCGTCGCCGAGCTGTCGAGCTTCCAGCTCGCCTTCGTCGACCGGTTCCGCCCGGCCGCGGCGGTGGTGCTGAACGTCGCCGACGACCACTACGACTGGCACAACGGCTACGCCGAGTACCTGGCGGCCAAGGGCAGGATCACCGAAAACCAGACTGCGGAGGACCGGCTGGTGGTCCGGGTGGACGACCCGGGCTGCCTGGCGATCGCCTCGGGGTCGAGGGCGGAGATCGCCGGCTTCGGTCTCGACGCTCCGGACGAGGTCTGGGCGCGGTTTCAGCTCGGTCTCGGGCGGGCGCCGGCACTGGTCGCCGGGATCGCCGGCGACGCGGTCGCCACCTTCGACGGAGTCGAAACCTCGATCGTCACCAACCTGCGGGATATCCGCCTGGAGGGGTTCCACAACCTTGAGAATGTGATGGCGGCAGCACTGGCGGCCGGCAAGTTCGGAGTTTCGCCGGAGGCCGTAGCTTCGGTGGTCCGCAGGTTCGGGCATCTGCCGCACCGGACCGAGCTGGTGGCCGAGAAGGGCGGGGTGAGGTACATCGACGACTCGAAGGCGACCAACCCGCACACCACCCTCCGCGCCCTGAAGGGGCTGGACCGCGTGGTGCTGGTGGCGGGCGGCCGGGCCAAGGGCCTGGACCTGTCGCCGCTGGCCGAGGGGGCCGGGCAGGTGTCGGCGGTGGTGGTGATGGGGGAGGCGGCGTTGGAGCTGGAGCAGGTGTTCGCCGGAACCCCCTCGGCTCGCGCGGCCAACGTCGAGGAGGCGGTGAAGCTGGCGGCGGGC
>DATABX010000113.1:0-8056 GCA_036259335.1 Actinomycetota bacterium | reverse complement strand
ACTCATCGTTCGAGATGCGCTCGATAGAGATCAACGTGGCCGTCGGCCAGGCCATCAAAGACCGCTCCGGCGCCCGGGTCGATCTGGGGAATCCCGACTGGACTCTGTACATCGAGCTGACCGGCAACCGGGCTTACCTGTACACCCGGAAGGTCCCCGGGCCGGGAGGGCTGCCGGTGGGAACCTCCGGACGGGTGCTGGCGCTGCTGTCGGGGGGCATCGACTCTCCGGTAGCCGCCTGGCGCATGGCCCGCCGCGGCGCCCACCTGGACTACGTCCACTTCTCCGGCCAGCCGTTCGCCGACCCTTCCAGCGCCCGGCAGGCCGCCCAGCTCGCCCGCCAGCTCTCTTCGTGGACCCTGAGGTCGAGGCTGTGGACGGTCCAGTTCGGCGACATCCAGTCCGAGATCGTCCTGGTGGCGCCGCAGGAGCTGAGAATCGTGCTCTACCGCCGGATGATGATGCGCATCGCCGAGGCGCTAGCGGTCCGGGAGGGGGCGGCAGCACTGGTTACCGGCGAGTGCCTGGGGCAGGTGGCCTCGCAAACCCTTCCGAACATGGCCGCCATAGGCCAGGTGGTCACCACCATCCCGGTACTCCGGCCGCTGGTCGGGTTCGACAAGCTGGAGATCGAGGCGACCGGCAAGGCGATCGGCACCTACGACATCTCGATCCAGCCGCACCAGGACTGCTGCGTGCTGTTCATCCCCCGCCAGGTCACCACCGCCGCTCGTCCAACCGACATCGACAAGGCCGAGGCGGCTCTGGACATCGAGGCGCTGGTGGAGAAGGCGGTGGCCAACGCCGAGGTCGTCGACGTCGGATTGAAGACGCCGGCAGTTGCGGAGGGCTAGCCGCAAGCGGGAGAGGCTCGTCACGCCGGCCTTTCTGCTCATCACCATCTCCTGCGTCGCCTATTTCTTATCGATAGGCATGATTCTTCCGGTCCTCCCCAGGTTCGTTACCGGGCCGATGGGCGGCAGCGAGGTCCACGTCGGCCTGGTGGCCGGAATCTTCAGCGTGGCCGCGATCCTGTTCCGGCCGTTCGCCGGCCGCCTGGGCGACCGCCGGGGCCGGCGGCTGCTGGTGGTCGGCGGAGGGACGCTGGCTGCGGCGTCCATCTTCGGCTATGTCCTCGCCTGGAACCTCGCGTCGATCGCCGCTCTGCGGCTTCTCAACGGCGTCGGCGAGGCGTTCTTCTTCACCGGCTCGGCCACCGCGATAGCCGACATCGCTCCCGAGGCGAGGCGGGGCGAGGCCGTCAGCTTCTTCTCCCTCGCGGTCTTCTCCGGCATCGGCCTGGGTCCCCTGCTCGGCGAGACGCTGCTGGAAGCGGCGGACTTCTCGGCGGTGTGGCTGGCGGCAGGGCTGATGGCGTTGCTGGCGGTGGCCCTGGCGTTCAAGATGCCGGATGCCAGGCCGGACGAACCGTCCGAAGCCGCCGGTTTTCGCTTCCTGCACCCCAAGGCGGTCGGCCCCGGCATGGTCCTCGCCCTGATCGTCTGGGGGTTCGCCGGGTTCGCCTCGTTCGTTCCGCTGCTGGCCCTGGACATCGGCATGGGCGGTTCGCGCTTCGTGTTCCTTACCTATGCGACGGTGATCATTCTGATCCGCAGCTTCGGTGCCCGCATCCCGGACCTGGTCGGCGCCCGCCGCACTGCCGGCGCTTCGGCCCTCCTGTCGGCGGCCGGCCTGGTGCTGATCGGATTCACCGGCGGGCGCCCGGGCCTGTTCCTTAGTGCGGCGGTCTTCGCCGTAGGACAGGCACTGTGCTTCCCGGCGCTTCTCAGCCTGGCGCTGGCCGGCGCCTCCAGGAGCGAGCGGAGCTCGGTGATCGGCAGCTTCACGGCGTTCGTCGACATCGCGTTCGGCGCCGGGCCCCTCACGCTGGGGGTGGTCGCCGAGCTGGGCGGCTTGCGGAGCGTCTTCTGGGTGTCGGCGGCGATGGCGCTGACGGGGCTGGTGGTGCTCTCCACCGCTCTTCGCAGGCCGAGCCTGGCCGGTTCGAGCGCAGCGTGAGCGACCCCAGGGAAGGCGTTCGGCCGGCTCGAACGAGTGCCCGAGAACGGCGTCGCCCAACCCTCCTGGAACCGTTGGATCCAAGAGCCAGCAGCTACTTCAGCAGTCGTGAGAGCCGGCGGTCCTTCAACGACCTGCCTCCGGTCTGGCACTGCGGGCAGTAGCACATGTCGTGGTCCTCGAAGTGGACCGCCTGGATCGGCGTTGAGCAGCGCGGGCACGGTTCGCCGATGTGGTGGTGGACCGTGAGCGGCAACGGGAGCTTGTCCGGAATGGGGACCTTCAGCACCTTCTCGTAGTGTTCGAGGGCGCCGCCCAGGATGTCGACGGTGGCGGTGCGCAGGACATCGGCTTCGTCCTGGGTGAGGTCGTCTCCCCGCTTGAACGGGGACAGCTTCGCCCGATGCAGGATCTCGTCGGCCCAGGAGCGGCCGATGCCGGCGATAACCCGCTGGTCGCGCAGCAGGCTGTTCAGCGGCCGGGGGTGCTTGAGCAGCGGCCCGAAGTCCGGCGGCTCGGGCCACGCCTCGGGTCCCAGGGTGGCGATCGCCTCCTCGACATCCAACGCTTCCGACCTCAGCAGCTTGGCCCACGACGACTGGCGGGTCCCGAACTCCCGCAGCCTCAGCTCCCGCCCGTCCGCCAGGCGTACTAGCAGCCGGGAGGTCTTGTCCCGGAGCGACCCCCGCTTGTCGTAGAGCTGGAAGCGGCCGGCCGACATCAGATGGATCAAAAGCGAAAGCCCGCCCTCGAAGTCGACGATCAGGTGCTTTCCGCGCCGCCGCATCCCCGCAACCCTCCGGCCGGTCAGCTGCGATAGCGGGGGGTCGAAGCTCTTGAGCGTGCTGATGCCGGTTGCCTGCGCCGACTCGACCTCCGCGCCGGCAGCTGCTCCGCCCAGCAGGCGGGCCACGATCTCTACTTCCGGAAGTTCCGGCACCCTTCAACGATACGTCCCGGACGACAAGCCGCACACCGAGATGTTTTTCCCGCGGGTTTGCGCGATCTTAGGCTCACTCGAAACTTCGGCTTGCCTTCACGGCGAGTGGGAGTTGCAGCCAGCCAGCGTGAGGTACCTTGTACCATGAGCCGCGATCGGTTCTGGATCACTCTGGTGGACGTCATCCCGGACACGCCCGACAACCAGGACTGGCTGGAGTATTTCGGCGACCGCGCGGCCGGCGGCTTCGTGCACGTAATGGGAATGGCTCGCAGCCCGGCCGGTCTTCAGGAGGCAATCACCGCCGAGCTCGCTCGCCATCGGTGGGTTCCACGGGCCTTCGACGACCTCGAGCTGCTCACCGACCTCAAGGCCCGGGAGCCGCTGAGCCAGGCGTTCGAGGAGATGGAAGCCGAGCTGCTCCGCAGCGGAGAGCTTCAGTTCGGCCGGTTCTTCCTCTATCCGTCCAAGGAGCTGGCCACCACCGATTGGCTGGCCCGGGAGGCCGAGGACCCCCGGCTGTCGTTCACCCAGAGCACGGTCCTGAACAACCTCTCCGGCATGTTCCGGCAGCTGTCCCTGCCCCGGCTCGACGAGGGGATCGGCCTCACCGGGCAGGGGCGCGACGTGCTGGAGATCCACTTCCCGCACCGGGAGGAGACCGAGCTCGACCTGACGATCCAGGTGCGAGTGGACGAGGAGATCACTGTCGACTACGAGTACGGCCACGTGCACTTCAACCCCGGAGTCGGGGAGGACTGGGTGAGCCAGGCGCTGGACTTCGTCTACGGGGCGCTGCAAGGCGGGGTCAAGGTCGAGATCTGGGCCACCGGCGACAAGCTCGAGAAGAGCCGGGCTTCGATCCTGCTGGACAACGGCGAGTGGTACCCGCTCGCCCTGTGGTCGGCGACCCCCGACCCCCCGCCGACCGCCGAGCCGCAGGTGGTGAAGCTGCTCTCCTTCACCTACCCGGAGGGGTCCGGCTAGGAGACGGAAAAGATCCGGTAGAACGTCAGGTTCAGCGTCTCCCGGACCAGCCCGGCGCGCTTGGTCTCGTCGCTCTCCGGGATCTTGGACGGTGACACCGCCGCCTCGAAGCCCAGGTCCTCGGCCATCTCCCGGGCCCGGTCCAGGTGGAGCGGGTCGCTCACCAGCACGATGCTGTTGATCTGACGCTCCTCGGCCATCCCGGTGAACTTCTGCAGGCTGTCGAGGGTGTCGACGCCGTCCTTGACGCCGGTGACCCGGTTGGCGGGGATCGTCTGCTCGAGGTAGGCGGCGCCGGCCTGGGCCTCGGTGAAACGGTCGCCTGCCTGCTTGCCCCCCAGCACGACGATCAGCGGGGCCACCCCGGACTCGTAGAGCTGGCGGGCGTGGTCGAGCCGGGCCTTGAACACCGGGGACGGATCGCCGTCGTACTGGGCGGCCCCCAGCACGACGATGGCGTCGGAAGCAGGCCGCTCGTCGGACTTGGACGTCCTCCAGATGCCCGCCGCAGTCCAGCCCAGGTAGACCACTGGCGCCAGTACGGCGAGCAGAACCAGCTTGGCGAGAAACCTCATCTTTCGAGCTTAACCTCCACTAATCGTCATATCCCGTAATCTGAGTTCCTCAAGGCCCGCCCAGCCCAGGAGAGGCCATGGAACCCGAGATCGTTCTGTTGAAGCCCCACCAGGCGCTCGCCGGTGCGGCGGTTTTGGCTGCCAGCCACACCGATTACCCGGCCTTCCTCTGTATTTACCCAGACGACCGGAAGCGGGCCAAGGCCCTGCTCCCGTTCTTCGGTGCGGCGGTCAAAGACGGTATCCGCTCCGGGCTGGTATACGGCGCAGTCCGTGACGACGAGATCCTGGGCATCGCGGTCTGGCTGCCTCCCGGCGCCTTCCCTTGGTCGTCGATGCGCAAGCTGCGGGCGACCGGCGCCTTCCTCAGAGTGTGGGCCGCCGACCCGGCCAACTTCGCCACCTTCACCCGGGTGGGGGCCAACTCCGAGCTTCACCACCCGCCGGGACGTCACTGGTCACTGGAGGCCCTGGGCATTCGCCCCGAGGCGCAGCGGCAGGGTCTGGGAACCCGGCTGGTGACACCGATCCTCGAGCGGGCGGACGCCGAAGGCGTCGAGTGCTACCTGGAGACGTCGAACCCGGCCAACGTCGCCTACTACCAACGCTTCGGTTTCGAGGTCCTGCGGGATGTGCCGCTGATCCCCGATGGGCCGCCGCACATCAGCATGAGGCGTCCCGTCGGGGCACGGGATTAGGCCCGAGGGTGTGTACCGCCTGACAACTACGGGGTAAGGAGATGAGGATGAGTCGAGTCGATACCCCACCGGTCGCGGCGAGCGGCACGTTCTCGCTGGGCGGGGACCTGACGGTCCACCGCCTAGGCTTCGGTGCAATGAGGATCACCGGCGAGGGGGTCTGGGGCCCGCCGCCGGACCCCGACGAAGCGATCCGCGTGCTGCGGCGGGCGGTCGAGCTCGGGGTTGACTCCGTCCACACCGCCGACTCGTACGGCCCGTACGTCAGCGAGGAGCTCATCCGGCGGGCGCTCCACCCCTACGACGGCGTGACGATCGCGACCAAGGCGGGCTTCGACCGCACCGGGCCGGGCGCCTGGAGCGAGAACGGCGATCCGGCCCACTTGCGGCAGGCCGCCGAGGGAAGCCTGCGCCGGCTCGGAGTCGACACCATCGACCTCTACCAGCTGCACCGCATCGACTCGAGGTACCCGATGGAGGACCAGATCGGCGTCTTCCTACAGCTGCAGCAGGAGGGCAAGATCCGCCACATCGGACTATCCGAGGTGAGCGTCGAGCAGATCGAGGCGGTTCGCCGGATCGCCGAGGTGGTGTCGGTGCAGAACCTCTACAACCTCCAGGAGCGGCGGTGGGAGGACGTTTTGGACTACTGCGACCGCCACGGGATCGGGTTCATCCCGTGGTACCCGATCGCGATGGGCAGGTTCGCCCGGGACGACGGTCCGCTGGGCGCCATCGCCCGGGAGCTGGGGGCCACGCCGATCCAGGTGGCCCTGGCGTGGCTCTTGCGGCGGTCACCGGTGATGCTGCCCATCCCGGGGACCGGGTCGGTGGACCACCTGGAGGAGAACCTCTACGCCGCCCAGTTGACCCTGACCGACGAGCAGTTCCACCAGATCGACGCCCTCCGCGACTCCGGCTAACCCGGCCCCACCGGCTCGAACTCCACCTCGCCCGCTTCTGGGTCCGCTTTGGTCAGGCGCAGCCGCACCCGGTCGCCCAGGTGCATACCGCCGCCCTTCGCCTTGGCCAGCACCGCCGGCGATCGCAGCTGGACCAGCGCGCCCCTTGCTCGCGCCTGCACCACTACCGCGTCGAAGTACTCGTCCATCCGTCCGCTCAGCATCTGCGCTTCGACGTAGTCCACCAACCGGCTGTCCAGCTCCCTGGTCCGCTTGTCGGACCGCTTCATGACCTCGGGCGCCAGGCTCAGCCGGTCCAGCAGCCACCGGGGCGGCTCACCGTCGCACAGCAGCAACTCGTTGCTCAAGCGGTCCGCCATCCGGCGCAGCGGTGCGGTGACGTGGGCGTAGGGCGCCGCCACGGCGTAGTGGTACGGCTGCTCGGGCGGCTCGCCGCTGAAGAACGTGTACCCGGCGCCCCGGAACAGGGACCGGGCGGAGGACAGCATCGCCGCGCCGTGTGGTTCGGCCGAGTCCAGGCTGCGCACGAAGTCCTGGTACGGCGTCGGCTCCGGCCACTCCAGGCCGAGTGCTTCAGCGCTTGACCGCAGGGCGGCCAGCGTCTCGTCCGAAGGCGGCGGCAGCGTCCGGAGCAGCCCGGTTCCCCGCTGCAGCATGAGCCCGGCGGCCGCGATGCCGGTCAACAGGGAGATCTGCGCGTTCCACCGCTCGACCGGGTGGTCGGAGCGGTAGGCCACCCGGAAGCCGCCCCCGGAGCGCTCCACCTGCTGGTCGGGCAGCCGCAGGTCCACCCCGCCGCGCAGCCGCTCCGCCTCCAGACGCAGGATGCCGACCTCCCGCAGGACCTGCAGCGTCTCCGGCGCCCGTCCGGAGTCGATCTCCTCCTGCGCCTGCCGGTAGGACAGGCGGCGCCGGCTCCTCACCAGCGCCCGGCGCACCTGGACCTCCCGGAGTGCGCCCTCAGCGTTGACCGTCAGGTCCCACAGCACTGCCGGGCGGTCTTCGCCGGGCAAAAGGCTGGCGGCGCCCTCGCCGAGCACCGTCGGGTAGAGGGGCGCCCGGCCGTCGGGACTGTACAGAGTCAGTCCTCTCAGCAGTGACTCCGCCTCGAGGGCGCCGCCCGGGTCGACGAAATGGCCCAGGTCGGCGATGGCGTAAAACACCCGGTAGCCATCACCCTCGCGGTGGGCTTGGATCGCCTGGTCCAGATCCCGGCTCTCCGGGGGGTCGATGGTGAGCAGCTCCAGGTCCCGCCGGTCGGCCCGCCCCTCCCCTGGTTCGGCCGGCCGCTCGGCCGCCCGGGCCGCCTCCTGCTCCACCTCGGGGGGAAACCGCTCCGGCACTCCCATCCCACGACGGATCCGCTCGAACCCGGCGACCAGCTCGGCGGCGGTGGGGCCGAGGCGCAGCCTGACTGTCTTCACGAAGCCATCCTCCCGCATCCCGGCGGGGCCGCCGCAAGCCAAAGCGCCCCTGGAGCCTGGCTCCCGGGGCGCTTTTGGGAAGTGCGGTGGTACTAGACCTGCCGGATCGAGATGGTGCGGCGGCCGTACTGCCTCGCCGCCCCGCAGTTGCCGGGGTAGGCGATGTCGAAGGCGCTGCCGCGTCCGATCCGATCCTCGACGACGAAGGTCTCGCCGGCCCGGGGGCCCGAGAGTACCTGGTAGCGCGCCCCCAGCGGGACGCCGTTCATTGCCGCCGCGCCCGAGTAGACGCGCCTGCCCGAGGCCATCGTGCCGGTCAGGCAGTACGCCGTGCTGGACACCGTACGGGCCGGGCCTGCTGCCGGTGGTGCCGGAGCGGGCCGGGGAGCCGGTGCCGGGGCCGGTGCGCTGGCCCTGGGCGCCCTTGGCGCCGGAGCGGCGGGTGCGGCCGCCGCCGGCCGCGGTGCAGATGCGATGGAGGTTTGCCGGG
>DATABX010000112.1:0-8832 GCA_036259335.1 Actinomycetota bacterium | reverse complement strand
GCGATGACACCGTCCTTCAGGGGTCGGATGGCCAGGATGTGCCCGGGAGTCCGGCCGATCATGCGCTTGGCCTCGATCCCGACTGCCAGGATGGCGTTGGTCTTTGTATTGAGAGCCACTACCGAGGGCTCGTTCAGCACGATGCCGCGGCCCCGGACGTACACCAGGGTGTTGGCGGTGCCGAGGTCGACCGCCATGTCGCGGCCCATGAAGTTGAAAGCAGAATCGTTGGCAACAGGCATACGGACGACTCCAAGTTGATAAGCGAGAAAACCGGCGGCCAAAACCGCCAGAACTACCAGAGCTGCAGTTAGCATATGCGGCTAGCTCTCTACAGGGCTAGGGGCCAATTTCGCGAGAAATAGGCTCGGTAGGCGTGACGCGGGCAAGTTCAGACAGAAGTACGCGAAAAAAGTTCGGGGAAAAACAGCTCGAGCTCGTAGGCGGCCGACTCCGTGCCGTCCGATCCGTGCACCACGTTCTCAGTTACTGCCAGCCCGAGGTCGCCCCGAATGGTTCCGGGAGCCGCAAGCGCCGGGTCGGTGGCGCCCATCAGGTTGCGGACCACCTCCACAGCTCCCCTGCCCTGGACTGCGATCGCAACCACCGGACCGGAGGTGATGAACCGCAGCAGGTCCGGAAAGTACGGCTTTTCGGTGTGGGCGTGGTAGTGACGGCGGGCCGTCTCCTCGTCCATTTGAACCAGCTGCAGAGCAGCCAGCTTGAGCTTCTTACGTTCGATGCGAGAGATGACCTCGCCGACCAGGCCCCGGCGGACGGCGTCGGGCTTGACCAGCAGGAGGGTCGTTTGGCTTGAGTTGTCGATTGTCATGACCTCAAGGATAGTCGCCCTGCCGACAGTCCGCGTACATCGGCGCCACCGGTCAAACCCCTCGTCGGGCGACCCCGAGAATGCACGGTGACGCGGGCGAAGGCAGCCCCGACTCGGGAATCGAGAACCGGTCGACCCGGACCACCTCGAAGCCCGCTGCGTTCAGGGCGGCCAGGGTGTCCCGGTGGGTGTGGCACCCGCCGAAGAGTCTCGGCCAGATCGTGGCGTCCACGGCGCGCTGCAACCGCTCCAGCCAGGGCGTCTCCGCCCGGACGTGCTCCAGGAAGTGCAGCCTGCCTCCGGGCTTCAACGCCCGCCGGGCTTCCTTCAGGGCCGGCGGCTGATCGACCGAGCACAGGACCAACGACATGACCACCGCATCGAACGATGCGTCGTCCACCGGCAGCGACTCTGCGGTTCCATCGGTCACCTCGATCGGGACACCGGCCGACTTCGCGGCCGAGATCGCCTTGCCGCGCAGGTAGGGGTCGGGCTCCACTGCATGGACCAGCTCGACCTCGGCCGGATAGTGAGCGAAGTTGAGGCCGTTACCGGCCCCCACCTCGAGGACCCTGCCGTTCAGTCCCGCCAGCAGCTTGACCCGCTGCTCCGCCAGGGCCCCCTTCTCCATCGCCCCGCTGCATCCGGCGTAGACGCGGGAGAAGATCGGGTGGCTGACCTTCGACGAGCTCAACTTCCGCCTGAAGGTCGAGGCGCCGATTCGTTCGCCCGGGCGACCACCCAGGTGAAGGGCTGGACCACGCCGGAGGGAGTCACATGCTCCTCACGGCTGCTCGCCACCATCTGTAGCGACACGGAGCTCAAGCGGTCGGCCAGTTCCTCAGCTCCGTACCGGGCCACCGGCAGACCGGAGCATTTCTGGGGACCATCGGGGGCAAACGTCGCCACGACGGCATACCCCGGTCGAGCAACCGACGAGCCCAGCCTCTCCAGATAGGCAGCCTTGTCGTGTTCCGCCGTAAGGAAGTGGAAGACCGCCCGGTCGTGCCACAGGCCGTATCTGCGGGCCGGCGTCCAGGCCAGGATGTCGGCCTGGATCCACTCGACCGGTGCCCCGGGATCGATCCTCGCCTTGGCTATCTCCAGCGCGGCCGAGGACAGGTCGAGCACGGTGACGTCGGAGTAACCCATCCCCACGAGGCTGTCGACAAACGGCGATGCACCGCCTCCCACGTCGATGATCGGGGTATCGAACGGCAGCTCGAGGGTGCGCACCAGCTCCACCGAGATGCTCGCGTACGGCTGGTACCAGCTGACGCCCGACGCTGTCCGGCGCCGGTACGCCGCGTCCCAGTGAGCCTCGCCGGACCGGTCGTGGACTCGACTCTGGTGCGCCCCCATAGGTGCAGTGTGCAACCGTAACCGGGTTGCCGCAAATGCCCAAAAACGCAGTGATTCCAGGGATAAGCGTCGGTTTGCGAGGTCGGCTATCCGCTCCCCGGACCGGTCACACCGCTCGCCGCTCCGCCCGCCCGTGGGCGGCCTGAAGGAACAGCCAACCGGATCCGGCGAACAGGGCGACGAAGAATCCGGTGAGTCCCAGAATCTCCAGCGGGCCGCTCGACGGCCGGCCCAGCCCTGCTACCAGCGCGACCAGCCCGACCAGCGCCTGAACGATCGCCATCGCGAACATCGTTCGCGCCATTCCTCGGGGCTGAAAGCGCGAGATGACGGCACCGACCAGTCCGGTGGCCAGCACCCCCGAGTACAAAATGTTGGCTCGATCGCCGTCCGCGCCGATGATGCCGACACCGAGGCCCAGCCAGACCAGCAGAAATGTCCCGCCTACGCCGACCGCGATGGCAAGTCGGTACGCGTTGTTGTCGATGATCATCTCCAGTTTCCCTTCTCTCTAAGGCAGCCCACCTACGCCCGAGGGGGCGATGAGTACGTCTTCGAGCAGGCTAGCCGGACGGTTCTGCGATTTGGTGGGAGGGATGTTGAGATTTCGTAAGGACCAGGCCGACGGGGGCGCCGCCGACCGTAGAATGTGGCGCATGGTGTCCAGCTTGCCTCCCGGGGGGCCCCGCCAGAGGCCGGCGGGAAACCGGGCTTACGCGCTGATCTTCCTGGTGACGGTCGTGCTTCTTGTGTCCCTTTACACCTGGAACAAACAGAAGCTCGACGCCGCCAACCAGCAGGAGGAAGCCCGGGACCGGCTGTGCGAGGTGCGGAGGGAGACCAACGCCGACCTCGCCGACTGTCCGGAGGAGAATTAGCGCCAAATGTCCCCGCCCTTCCATATGATGGGGCTCTCCGGACAAAGGTAGGTGCGATGGGTAAACGCACGATCGTAGGTGTCCTCGTCCTTGTTTTCTTGAGCGTTCTTCCCGGTGTCGCCTGGGCGGGCGATTTCCGGGCCGGCGACGACAACCCCGAGGTCAGCGGGACGGTCGACGACGACGTCTACGTCGTCGGCAACGAGATCCTGGTGTCGGGCGACGTGACCGGCGATGTCTTTGCCGCCGGACGGTCGGTGCGCATGACCGGCTCCACCGGCCAATCGTTCTTTGCCGGGGCCCAGACCGTCGACATCACCGGCCGGGTGGACCACTCGGCCCGGGTTGGGGCCCAGGAGGTTGAGGTCAGCGGCGCCATCGCCCAGGACCTGCTCGGCGCCGGACAGTCGGTGCTCATCACTCCGGAAGGCAGCGTCGGGCGGGATTTGGTAGCCGGCGGCCAGGACGTGGAGATCGCAGGTTCGGTCGGCCGGCATGTGCTGGGAGCCGCCCCATCGGTGGTCATCCGGGGCACCGTTGGCGGTGACGTCAAGCTGGAGACCGACGACGTCACGTTGGCCGAGGGCGCCCGCATCGAGGGCGATTTGATCTACACCTCGGCCAACGAAGCCGACATCGATCCCGGAGCAGTCGTGGGCGGCGAGATCGAGCGCCGGGAGCCCCGCTCCCAGCCCGAGGAGCGGCCGGCGGCGCTCCAGGCGTTGATCGACTTCGTCCAGGGGGTACTCGGCGCCTTCGTGCTGGGACTGATCGTGCTGTGGCTGGTTCCGGGCCTGTTGCCGACCCTCGCCCGAACCATGCGGGACGACTGGGCGCCCAGCCTCGGCGTCGGCATCGGTGCCTTCTTCGCGGTGCCGATAATCGCGGTGATCGTCTTCGTGATCGTCCTGTTCACCGGAGCTTTCGGGTCCATTCCGCTTCTGCTGCTGGCTATCTACGGGTTCCTGCTGCTTCTGGCGAAGGTGGCCGTCGGATACCTCATCGGGCTTCTGATACTCGGCAAGGGCAACCTGCCGGCCGCCGCGAACTTCCAGTTCAACCTGAAGGCTCTGGCACTCGGCGTTACCGTGCTGGTAGCGGCGACCATGATCCCGTTCCTCGGAGGTCTCGTCGGCTTCGTCGCCGCAGTGCTGACCTTGGGCGCAGGAATCGTAGCGCTGTTCAAGTGGCGCAAGGCGAGGGCCGCGCCGGCAGCGGCGCCTCCGCCGGCGCCGGTAACTGCTGCCTAGCGCTGGGTTGCTCCGATAGCTGCCGGCCCTTTCCAGCCGGCAGGCCTGCGCTGAGGACGAGCGCTCGGGTTCTGCTGCTGGGAGCCGCCATCCCAGCTGTGAGCGCGACCGCCGGGGGCTTCTTCGGCGCCCGCTTTTGGATGCTGGACCTGCTTGCCGCGTTTCGTCCCCAGCTGGCAGCGCTGCTGGCCGCTCTCGGATTGCTGCTGTGGCTGGTGGGAAGCCGAACCGCCGCCGTCCTCGTCGGCCTGGCAGGCCTGGTCAACCTGGCGGTGGTGGCTCCGCTTCTGTTGCCCGTGCAGCATCCGGACGCCTCGGGCAGCCAACTGCGGATCCTCTCCCACAACGTGCACGGCGGGGGAGACGAACGATTCGCCCTGGTGACGGCCGAGTTGAAGCAGACGACTGCCGACCTGGTGTTGTTGTACGAGATGAGTCCCCGCTGGATCGACCTGTTCGGCGAGTCCGGCCTGCCCTTCTCGGTCGTGCACCCTCTCGAGGAGGCCGACCACCGCCGGATCATGGTGCTCAGCAAACGGCCGGTGGTCGCCGCCGAACCGGTCGAGCTCATCAAAGGGTCCCGGAGCGGAGGGATTGCGGTCGACGTGATCTTCGACGGGCGCCCGGTGCGGATTCTGGCGGTGCACACGCACGCCCCGCGGGATGCCCGATCGGCAGCTCTGCGTGATGCCGAGTTGGCCGCGGTAAGGCTATGGGTCTCCCGTCAGGAGATGCCGGTGATCGTGGCCGGGGACTTGAACGTGACGCCCTGGTCGCATGCGTTTCGCCAGCTTCAAAGCGAGACCGCATTGCTGAACAGCCAGCGAGGGTTCGGCATCCAGCCGACGTGGCCGGCCGGTGGCGGTCCGGTGCGGGTCCCCATAGACCACTTGCTGCACGGCCCGGAGTTGTCCACGGTTGGGCGGAGCATCGGCCCGTCGCTCGGATCCGCCCACCTCAGCCTGAACGTAGCGCTGGCGTGGAGGCCGGCGCAGGAACCGGGGGGTTAGCCGGAACTCCGGCTCAGCAGGTGCCGCCGGGCCTCTCCCACCGCATGCAGTGAGCCGGTGACCAGGACCATGTCGTCGTCGTCGGAGATCTCCAGCGCCCGGTCCACTGCCCGCTCCAGTGGCTCTACCAGGTCCGGGGGGTCCTGGCCCGGCACCACCGGGGCCGCATCCCGCAGCACCTCGGGCTTGGCGGCCCGGGGGTTGTCCGCCCGGGTGAAGATGACCCGGTCGGCGGAGGGCACCAGCAGCTCCAGCATGCCCCGGAGATCCTTGTCCTCGAAGATCGACAGCACCATCGTCAGGTTCTTGAACAAGAAATCGGAAGCGAGCGTCGTCTTCAGCGCCACCGCGGCGTGGGGGTTGTGGGCTCCGTCCAGCACCACCAGAGGCTGGCGGCCCATCACCTCCAGGCGTCCCGGCGAGGTGGCCGCCGACAGGGCCGACTGCAGCAAATCGAAGTCCAGCTCCCGGTCCAAAAACGCTTCGGTTGCCGCAACCGCCAGGGCGAGGTTGACGCCCTGGTGCGCTCCGTGCAGAGGCACGAACAGCTCGGTGTAGGACCCGCGGGCGGTCCGCATGGACACCGACCGGCCCCCGACTGCGGTCTCGTTGGAGTCGAGAAAGAAGTCCCGGCCGAGCAGCACGACCGTGGCGCCCACCTTGCCCGCCCGGGCCTCCAGAAGCTGAAGCACCTCGGGCGCTTGGGAGGCGGAGACCACCGTGGAGCCGGGCTTGACGATGTCGACCTTCTCGGAGGCGTTGGCAGCGGGGGTGTCGCCCAGATAGGCGGTGTGGTCCACGCCGACCTGCGTGAGAACCGAGACCGCACTGTCGACCAGGTTGGTGGCGTCCCAGCGCCCGCCGAGGCCGGTCTCGATGACCCCGGCGGCCACCGACCGCTCCGACATCCACTCGAACGCCATGGCGGTGGTCAGCTCGAAGTAGGTGACCGGCTCCCCCTGCTCGTTCTCGACCAGCTCGACAAACGGCTTCAGGTAGGACACCGTTTCGGCAAGCTCGTCCGGGGTCATCTGCTCGGAGATAAGGCCGTCGTCCCAGCCCGCCAGGACAAACCGCTCCTCGACGTCGTTCAGGTGGGGCGAGGTGTACAGGCCGGTGGTCAGACCGTGCGCGGCGAGGATCGCGGTGATCAGCCGGGCGGTGGAGGTCTTGCCGTTGGTGCCGGCCAGGTGGATCGTCGGAAAGCGAAGCTGCGGCTCGCCGAGCAGCCGGGTCAGGGCCTCGATCCGGGCCAGCCCGGGCGTAATGCCGAACCCGCGCGACTCCAGCATATGTTTGGCGTGCGTGTAGGAAAGGGCCATGGCTTAGGTCGACGAGCGAGTCAGCCGACGCCGAGCAGCCGGAGCTGGGCGCCGAGCTTGGACAGGGTGGCCCGCTCCTCCTCCAGCCGGCGGCGCTGCTCGGCCACCACGGCTTCCGGAGCCCGGCTGACGAAACCCTGGTTGCTCAGCTTCTGCTCGACCTTCTCGATCTCCATCTCGGTCCTCTCGATCTGCTTGCGCAGGCGCTCGGCCTCCGCTCCCACGTCGACCAGCCCCTCCAGCGGGATGGAGATCTCGACGCCGCCGGCGATCAGCCGGGCGCCTTTGGTCTCGCCCAGCGACTCGCGGACCTCCAGGTCCTGCAGGCCGGCCAGCCTGGAGATGAGGGCGCGATCCCGGACCAGGGCCTCCAGCTCCCGGGGATCGTCCGAGGAGGCGGTCGGCAGCAGCCGGGTTTTCGGGCTGATTCCGTACTCTGAGCGAAAGCTGCGGATAGCCGAGACCACCGACTTCACCCGGTCGAAGTTGGCCACCGCCCCCTGGTTCAAAAGATGCTTGGAGACCTTCGGCCACTCCGAGATCGTTATCGACGGCTTGTCGTGTCTGATCGGCAAAAGCTGCCAGATCTCCTCGGTGACGAACGGGATGAACGGGTGCGCCAGGCGGAGTGCCCGCTCCAGCACGTTCACCAGGACGGTGCGCACCGTGCCCGCGACCTCGGAGTCCTCCGAGTACAGGCGAACCTTGGCGGCCTCGATGTACCAGTCGCAGAACTCGCTCCAGATGAAGTCGTAGACGTTACGGGCGGCGGCGGCGGTCTCGAAGGTGTCCAGCTGCCGGGTCACCTCGTCGATCGTCGACGCCAGGCGGGAGAGGATCCAGCGGTCGCTGAGGTCCAGGCGGGAAGCGTCCGACAGTCCACCGATCGTCTCCTCGCCGGCGTTGGTCAGCACGAAGCGGGCCGCGTTCCACAGCTTGTTCACGAAGTTGCGCGAGCCGGACACCCACTCGGTGTTGAGGAAGATGTCCTGACCGGTCGCATGCTCGACCAGCGAGAACCGCAGGGCGTCGGTGCCGTACTTGTCGATCAGCTCCAGTGGATCGATGACGTTGCCCAACGACTTGGACATCTTCCGCCCCTGCGCATCCCGCACGATCCCGTGGATGTACACCCACTTGAACGGAACGTCGCCCATGAACTTGAGGCCCGACATCATCATCCGGGCCACCCACAGGTGGATGATCTCGTAGCCGGTGACCAGGACCGACGTCGGGTAGAAGTAGTCGAGGTCTTCGGTCTCCTCCGGCCAGCCCAGCGTCGAGAACGGCCACAGCTGGCTGGAGAACCAGGTGTCCAGGACGTCGGGGTCCTGATGGATCTGTTCGCTGGAGCACTCCGGGCACTGCGCCGGGTCCTCCAGAGCGGCCCACTGGTGGCCGTTGTCGCAGTACCAGACCGGGATCCGGTGACCCCACCACAGCTGCCGGGAGATGCACCAGTCACGGATGTTCTCCATCCAGTTGAGGTAGTAGTTGGTCCACCGGGCCGGGTAGAACCTGGTTCTTCCCTCCCTGACCGCGTCGATCGCCGGCGCCGCCAGCGGCTGCATCTTCACGAACCACTGCTCGGAGAGCCAGGGCTCGACGATCGTCCCGCAGCGGCTGCACTTGCCGATCGCGTAGTTGTGCGGCGTCGACCCCTCGTACAGCCCCTTGTCCTGAAGCGCCTTGCGCACCGCGTCCCGGGCTTCGTACCGGTCCATGCCTTCGAACGGCGCCCCGGCGGCGTTGATCCGGGCCTGGCCGTCCATAATCGAGATCTTCTCCAGCCCGTGCCGCTCGGCGACCTCGAAGTCGGTGGGGTCGTGGGCCGGGGTCATCTTGACCGCGCCGGTTCCGAACTCCACGTCCACCGCGTCATCGGCGATGATCTCGATCCGCCGGCCGCTGAACGGGTGGATCGCGAACTTGCCGACCGCACCGGCGAACCGGGGGTCCTTGGGGTTGACCGCCACCGCGGTGTCGCCCAGCATGGTCTCCAGCCGGGTGGTGGCGACGCTGACACCGCCTGATCCATCCTCGAACTCGTACCGGAACTGCTCCAGCTGGCCCTCGTGGTCCGAGTGGTCGACCTCGATGTCGCTGAGCGCGGTCCCGCAGCGGGGGCACCAGTTGATGATCCGGTTTCCCCGGTAGATCAGTCCCTCGTTGTACAGG
>DATABX010000111.1:0-5199 GCA_036259335.1 Actinomycetota bacterium | reverse complement strand
GGCGAGGTGTTCCGTCCGGTGGGCGATTTCATGTCCGACCTGGGCAACATCGGCAACCTCAAGGAGCAGAACGCCGCCCTGGAGGCCGAGGTCGAGCGGATGACCGCCCAGCAGCGCCGGGTACCCGAGATCATGCGCGAGAACGAGCGCCTGAAGGAGCTGGTCGAGGTCCGGGACAAGGACTGGACGCAGGGCCGGACCCTCGCGGTCCGGGTGATCGGCGACGGCCCCTCCAACTACGAGTGGACCCGGTTCATCAACAAAGGCTCGGCCGACGGAATCAAAGAGAACATGGCCGTGGTGTCGGCACAGGGCCTGGTCGGGCGCACCTTCTTCGTGGCGGAGAACTACTCGAAGGTCCTGCTGCTGATCGATCCCCAGCACTCGGTCGGCGCCCGGCTCACCGGTTCGAGCGAGACCGGCGTGGTCGCCGGCCGCAGCCTGGAGGACTTGAGGATGGACCTGATCAACCCCGACGTGGAGATCAAGGAGGGCGAGACCGTCGTCACCTCGGGATACGACAAGGGCATCTACCCCGGCGGCATCCCCATCGGCCGGGTCACCGAGGTCGTCAAGACCCCGGACGGCCTGTCCAAGAGCGCCCGGGTCGAGCCGGTGGTCGGATTTACCGCCCTGGATACCATGCTGGTGCTTTTGGACACGGGACCGGTTGACGGTGAACAGCCCTGAGCTTTGAGCGCATATGAAACGCTTCGCCATATTCAGCCTCACGCTCCTCACCGCGGTGCTGCTGCAGACCACGGTTTTTTCCAAGCTGAGGATCCTCGACGTCTCTCCCGACCTGCTGCTGGCGGTGGTCATCTGCTTCGCCCTGCTGGAGGGCCCCACGGTTGGAGCGGTGCTGGGCTTTTCGGGCGGCTTCATGAGGGACCTGCTGCTGGACGCACCGATCGGCCTCACCGGGCTGGCCTACCTGATCGTCGGGTACATCGCCGGAAGCATCCGGCCCTACATCAGCTCGAGCAGCGTCTTCGTTCCCGCAGCCGGGGTCTTCTTCGGGACTGCGCTGGCCACCACCCTCTACGAGATCATCCAGGCCCTTCTGGGACAGCGAACGCCGCCGACCTCCCGAGCGGTCCAGGTGGTGCTGCTGACCGCGCTGTACAACACGATTCTGGTCCCGTTCATCTACCCGCCGGTGCGCCGGATCGTCTCGTTCTACCGGCCGGAGCGGGTCTACCAGTGGTAGGCGGCGCATGAGCCAGGCAGCCCTCGGCACCACCCGGCTGCGCCTGGCCTTCCTGGGAGCGATCTTCGCTTCACTGATCGTCACGCTGGCGCTGCGGCTGTACTTCCTGCAGGTCTTGAGCACCGCCGAGTTCACCGCCGGGGCCGAGCGCAACCAGATCCGCCTGGTCCCCGAGGAGCCGGCCCGCGGGCAGATCCTCGACCGCAACGGTGAGGTGCTGGTGACCAACGGCATGTCGCTGGTGGTCTCGATCCGCCGCCAGGAGCTGACGACCGAGCAGGTCCAGCAGGTGGCGGAACGGCTGGCGCCGGTGCTGAACATGCCGCTCGAGGAGATCAACAAGCGACTGGAGGACCGCACGCTGGCCGCGTTCACGCCGGTTCCGGTGGCGGAGAACGTGCCGGAGGACGCGGTGGTGTACATCCGCGAGCACCAGGACGAGTTCCCGGGCGTGGAGACCAAAGCCCAGCCGACCCGGGTCTATCCGCACGGCAAGCGGGCCTCCCATCTGCTGGGCTACCTGGGAGAAATCCTTCCCGAGCAGGTGGACGACGAGCGCTACCAGGAGCTCAAGTACCGGCCGGGGTCGATCATCGGCCGCAGCGGCATCGAGTACGCCTACGAGAAGGAGCTTCACGGCACCGAGGGGCTGCGCAAGCTGGAGGTCGACTCCTCAGGAGAGGTGCGCCGGGTACTCGGCCGGGTCGACCCGAAGAAGGGCAAGGACCTGGTTACCACGATCGACGCCCGCATCCAGCAGGTCACGGAGGAGTCGCTCGCCCAGGGCATCGAGAAGGCCCGGACGATCACCCACGAGGAGACAGGCAAAAAGTACATTGCGCCCGCCGGGGGAGCGGTGGTCATGGATCCCCGCAACGGCGAGATCATCGCCATGGCATCGTTCCCGGACTACGACCCCGGCGCCTTCGTCGGCGGCATCACCCAGGCGGAGTACGACGTTCTCGACAAGGACCCGGCTATCCCGCTGCTGAACCGCGCCATTCAGGCCGCTTACCCGCCGGGTTCGACCTTCAAGACCGTCACCGCTGCCGCTGCCCTCGAAACTGGCGTCGCACAGGCCAACCAGCGCTACAACTGCCCCGGCTCGGTACGGATCGCCGACCGGACCTTCCGCAACTGGAAGACCACCGACTCGGGCATGCTGACCTTCAACCAGGCGATGGCCGATTCCTGCGACACTGTCTTCTACGACTGGGGCCTGCAGTTCTACCGGAGCTTCCGAAGCGACCGCACCGAGATTCTCCAGGACTACGCCCGCAGGTTCGGGTTCGGTGAGAAGACGGGCATCGAGATCCCCTTCGAGAGAGCGGGCAGGGTCCCCGACGAGGGCTGGCTCAAGCGGGTCAACCGGGAGCTTCCCGAAGCCTTCCCGTACGCCACCTGGCTGCCGGGTTACACGATCAACATGTCGATCGGCCAGGGCGACGTCCTCGCGACCCCGCTCCAGCTGGCCAACTCCTACGCCGCCATCGCCAACGGCGGGGTCCTGCACCAGCCGCACGTCGGTCTCAAGTTGATCGACGGCACCGATGAGGAGCCGGTCCAGACCCAGTCCGAGCCGCGGTCGGTCCCCATCAACCCGGCGACCCTTCAGTCGCTCCGGTCGAGCCTGGAGGCGGTGACCACCGTGGGGACCGCGGCCAGCAGCTTCGTCAACTCGCCGCTGAACGCCATCGGCGTTGCGGGCAAGACCGGGACCGCTGAGATCGCCGGCAAGCAGCCCTACGCCTGGTTCGCCGCCTACGCGCCGGCCCGGGACCCGCAGTACGTGGTGGCAGTGATGCTGGAGGAGGGCGGTCACGGGGGCGAGACCGCCGCACCGATCGCCCGCCGCATCTTCGAGGGCATCTTCAAGCTGGATCTCTCCGAGGTCACTCCCCAGGCGCCGGTGGACTGATGGGACTGCCCTCATGACCGATTTCGCCGAGTTCGGGAGCCGCAACTACGCCAGCCGGGACCGCATGGCCATGCCCTCCAAGGCGCCCATTCGCCACGTCGACGGGTGGCTGATCCTTTCGGTGATGGCGCTGACGGCCCTCGGGTGCATTGCCATCCGATCCGCCTCGGCGCCGATCCTGGACGTCCAGGGGCTGGACCCCGACTACTACCTCAAGCGCCAGCTGATCTTCTTCTCCCTCGCCACGATCACCTTCGGCCTGGCGGTGCTGGTCGACTACCGGCGCCTGCAGCCCTACACGCCGTTTCTCTACCTGTCGGTAGTGGTTCTGCTCCTGCTGGTCATGACCCCGCTGGGGCAGACGGTCAAAGGTGCTCAGCGGTGGATCAACCTCGGGGTGTTCCAGCTGCAGCCGGCCGAGATCATGAAGATCGGCTACATCACCTTCCTGGCGACGGTGCTCTCCCGGGAGCGGCGCGACGTCGGGCCGCTGGCCGGCATGAGCCCGGTGATCCAGGCGGTGGTGCTGGCCGCCATCCCGGCCGGCCTGATCTACCTCCAGCCAGACCTCGGGTCGGCGCTGGTGTTGTTCGCGGTGGCCTTCGCCATGCTGCTGGTGGCCGGCGTGCAGGTGCGCTGGCTGGCAGTGGTGCTGGTCGGGGCGTTCCTGGTCGCCGGCCTGGCCCTGCGCCTCGACGTCCTGCACGACTACCAGG
The DNA here is from genome assembly GCA_036259335.1 of Actinomycetota bacterium. Lineage (GTDB taxonomy): Bacteria > Actinomycetota > CADDZG01 > JAHWKV01 > JAHWKV01 > JAJCYE01. Next base: position 1,355 of record DATABX010000111.1, on the reverse strand, counting down.
TGGCCCGGCTCACCTCGTTCATGGACTCGGAGGTCGACCCCCGAGGGCCCGGGTTCAACCTGGAGCAGTCCAAGATTGCCATCGGCTCCGGCGGGTTCGCCGGCAAGGGCTGGGGCAAGGGGACCCAGACCAACCTGGCCTACGTTCCCGAGCAGCGAACCGACTTCATCTTCACCGCCATCGGCGAGGAGCAAGGATTCGTCGGCGGCCTGATGGTTCTGTCGCTTTTCAGCATCGTCCTGTGGAGGTGCATCCGGACGGCTATGCTTTCGAAAGATCTTTTTGGTGCACTCGTGGCCGGCGGTGTCGCGGCCATGTTCGCTTTTCAGTTGTTTGTAAATATCGGCATGACGATCGGCATAATGCCCATTACCGGCATTCCTCTGCCCTTCGTGTCATATGGAGGCACATCGCTGATCACCAGCTTTATTGGTGTGGGCCTTGTGATGAACATTCATATGCGCCGATTCGTTTAGATCGGAGAGGAATTGAATGATCAGATCGCAGAGGCGGTAGAGACCAAGCCGCCGACTGCCCGTACCAGGGCGCCGCGCAAGTCGCGAGCCTCAGCAAGCACCGAAGAAGGCAAGACTTCCACCGAGGCCCCGCCAGCCGCCCCTGAGGCGGACGCGAAGCCGGCTGAGGAAACTTCCGCCGGCGGGCCCGAGGCGCCGGAAAAGCCCAAGCCCGCCCGGGCGCCCCGGTCGAGAGCCCGCAAGCCCAAGGCTGCAACCGAGCCTAGCGTCGAGGCCGCTTCCGAGAGCGCCGAGCCGGCCCCGGCAGCCGAGCCGGTCAAAGAGGCGCCGACCGCCCCGTTTGCCGAGCGAAGGTCGCGTACCCCTCGCAAGACCAAAGCCCAGGCCGCCACCGAGGCGGCGGGGGAGTCCAGCACGGAGCCCACTCCCGCGGCAGAGTCCTCCAACCAGCCGGCTGAAGGCGCGGCGCAGACCGCGGCCGATGACGCCGGTGGCGAAACCAAGCCCGCCCGGCCGCGCCGGCGCCGAAGCCGCTCTTCAGGCGCGGCGGCCGCCGAAGCGGAAGCGGCGCCCAGCAGCGAAACCGAGGCGTCCGATGCTCCGGCGGCGCAGGCTGTATCGGCCGCAGACGCGGTTTCGGATCAGGCTGAGAGCCCTGCGAGCGAGGGCGACGAGCAGTCCGGCAACGCTCCTACCACCGCGCGTACCCGTAACCGCAGGCGCCGCTCCAGAAGCCGTGGTGGAGGGTCCGGATCCGACCAGGCCTCCCGGCCCAACGGCGCCGAACCTGCTTCCGACTCGGGGGCGTCCGCCGACTCCAATGGCTCGGCAGCCGCCGCTGCGACGGTCCCCGCCACCTCTCCGCAGTCCGAGCGCCAG
>DATABX010000110.1:0-6677 GCA_036259335.1 Actinomycetota bacterium | reverse complement strand
AGCAGGCGGAGCTCAACCTGCCGCTCTTCCCGACCACGACCATCGGCTCCTATCCGCAGACCGACGAGATCCGCAGGGCTCGCGCCCAGCTCAGGAAGGGTGCAATCACCCAGGAGCAGTACGTCGACGAGATGAAGCACGAGGTCGAGCGGGTTATCCGGTTCCAGGAGAACCTGGACATCGATGTCCTGGTTCACGGCGAGCCCGAGCGCAACGACATGGTCCAGTACTTCGCCGAGCAGATGGACGGCTACCTGTTCACCACCAACGGATGGGTGCAGTCCTACGGTAGCCGGTACGTGCGGCCGCCGATCATCTACGGCGACATCCACCGGCCGCACCCGATGACCGTTGAGTGGGCAACCTACGCCCAATCGCTCACCGATCGCCCGGTCAAGGGCATGCTGACCGGACCGGTGACCATGCTCGTGTGGTCGTTCGTCCGCGACGACCAGCCCTGGTCCGACACCTGCACGCAACTGGCGCTGGCGATCCGGGACGAGGTGAACGATCTCGAGGCGGCCGGGTTCAAGGTGATCCAGGTGGACGAGGCGGCGCTTCGTGAAGGGATGCCGCTGCGCTCGGAGCGGGCCAAGGACTATCTGGACTGGGCCGTGCGGTGCTTCCGCCTCACCACCTCCGGTGTTTCCGACCGGACCAACATCCAGATGCACATGTGCTATTCGGAGTTCGGCGACATCATCGACGCCATCGACAACCTGGACGCCGACGTGGCCTTGATCGAGGCGGCCCGGTCCAACATGGAGCTGCTGGAGGACTTCGCGAAGGCGGGGTACATGAGGGCGGTGGGGCCGGGTGTCTACGACATCCACTCGCCCCGGGTGCCCTCGGTCGACGAGATGGCCGACAAGCTGCGGGTCGCAGCCGCCAAGCTGGAGCGCCGGTGGATCTGGGTCAACCCGGACTGCGGCCTGAAGACCAGGGCGTGGGCCGAAACCGAGCCGAGCCTGAAGAACATGGTGGAGGCTGCAGCCCAGGTTCGTAAGGAGTTTGCCGCTCTGGAGGGTTCCTCGGCCTAGCGAGCAGGCGGGACTTTCTGCCGGACGCCCACCGGACCGGCGGCGGAACCCTCAGTCCGCCACGATCGTAAACCAGCGTTTGGCCCGGGTCGGGAAAAGGTAGGCTAAACACCATGACGGGCTCGGGCGGCGGGAAGCGCCCTCTTTTGTGGATCCTAGGGGCGGTGGTCGCCGTGGCGCCGCTGCTGTTGGCGCTGCCCTCGATGATCGGAACCAGCGATCCGGAGCCCGGGCCGTCGCCGGTTGCCGCGAGGAAGATGTCGTTGCAGATCCTGTCCTCGGACGCGGCAATGACCCTCGCCCGGTCGCTCCCTCCTCCGCCTCCTCCACCCCCGCCGCCGCCCCCGCCACCCCGGGCACAACCCCGGCCGATTCCCGGGGCGCCGCTGCCGCCCCAGCCATCCGGCGCTGAAGCCCTCGCCCTCGAGCAGAGGCTGAGCGAGATGGGTTATCTGGTCGGCAAGGTGGACGGCGTCGTTGACGGCGCCACCAAGCACGGAATCACAGCTTTCCAGAAGGTCGAGGGCCTCAACCGGACCGGGGTAGCCGACGCAGTCACGCTCGGCCGGGTCCAGGCGGCTCAGACCCCGGCGCCGCTGTTCGCGACCCCTCCGGACCACTGGGAGGTTGACATCCCCCGCCAGGTCGTCTTCATGGTGCGGGGCGGCAAGGTGACCGCCATCTCGCCCACCTCGACCGGCAACAACAAAAAGTTCACGTCGCAGGGGTGGACCCGTAGGGCGGTGACCCCCAACGGCCGGTTCCAGATCCAATACAAGCGCAACGGCTGGCGTACCGCCCCCCTGGGAAGGCTGTACCGCCCGGCGTACTTCAACGGGGGCATCGCCCTGCACGGAAGCAACTCGATTCCTACTTCTCCTGCGTCCCACGGTTGTGTCCGGCTGCCCATGGCCTTCGCCGACTACCTGTTGGACAACGCTCCGGTCGGGATGGTGGTGTACGTCCACGGCGGTCCGACCGGCCCGAACCCGCAGCCGGTGCTAGACGAGCCGCCCCTCCCTGCGCCACCTCCGCCCCCGCCTGCGCCGCTCCCTCTCCCGGAGCCGGTGCCGGTTGCACCGCCCGAGCAGGCTGCCGCCGCTCCTTCCAACCTTCTCGACAGCCTTCTGGCACCGCCCGCGCCCTAGGACCTGCTTCCCGGGGCAGCCGCGGCCCCCGGGCGTTTCGGAACAACCTTCCTCTCGGCGCTTCCTTCGAATCTTTCGAGTCCTTAGAATCCCCGGACCAGATTCCCTCGAGGAGAAAGGTTCCGATCATGGCGGTTTCGGAGAGGCCCAGGTGGACAAATCTCGCGGCTCTTGGTCTGTTGCTCGCCGGGCTCGGCCCGCTGCTCATGCTTCTGGCGATCCTGATCTGGGGGCTGGACACCGAGGGGGACCTCCCGTTCTTCCTGGGAACGACTGCGATAGCGCTAATCGCCTCGTTTCTGGTCTGGCGGTTCGGCGCCTGGGCGAAGATCGTAGGGATTCTGGCGGCGATCCTGGTGGCCATGGCGCTGTTCTGGACCGCCTTCGGCCTGGCTCAGCCCAGCTCGTTCTTCGACTTCATGCCGGGCATCCTGGTCCTGCCCGGGGCACTTCTGGCCATCGTCGCCTGCATCATGGCCCTTCTGGCCAAGCGGCGCGGCCAGGTGGCGGCCCGTGCGGACGGGGGTGAGAAGCGGGGGATCCAGGTCGTGACTGGCGTCGTCGTGCTGGCTGCGCTCGTTTCCGGGGCCCTCAGCCTGTTCACCCGTTCGACGGCGGAGGCCGGCGATGCTGCGGCAACCGCCACGCTCAAGGACTTCGAGTTCGCCGAAGGGCAGTACGAGGTCCCCGGTGGGAGCGAGATCTTCGTTCGCAACGACGACCCCTTCTTCCACACGTTCACCGTTGACGAGCTCGACATCGACGAGGGATTCGGTGCGGGCAGCTCCAAGGTCATCGACATCCCGCAGGAGCCGGGCACCTACGTCGTCTACTGCGTTCCGCACACCTCGGAGCCGGAAGAGCCGGCGGAAGACGACATGGCTGCCACGATCACGGTTACCTGACCGCCCGGGTACCGCATCCCGTTGAGCCGGCGGTTGGATAGGCTGGGGGAGCGCCGCCGCTATGGCGGCCCGATCTTAAGGAGGCTTCAACCGTGGGCGAAGGGACCTGGCTGGACGTGCAGGAGGCGGCTCAAAGCGCGTTCGACAAGCTGAAGGACGACATCGACAACCCGGTCTACGAGATCGAGAAGGCTTGGAAAGGCGGGTTCAACAACGGGTTCAAGCTCGCCGTCCGGGTGCTGGGCGTTCCGCAGCAGGAGGCGCTCGACAAGATGCACGCCTGGCAGCAGAGCCAGGCTGCCGGCGGGGGACCGAGCCTGGGAGGTTAAGCCGAACGGCTTCCCGCCAGGTCCCAGAACCACTTCTCGGCGATCTCGCCGTCCATGTCCGCTGCTGCCCGAACCGTGCCGGGGATGTTGACCCGCACCGTCGAGACCCGGAAGGCCTTCTGGAAGATCGACCGGGTTAGGCGGAGGTGCTGGATGTTCGGCTCCGGGACCAGGGAGGTCTTTCGCACCAGCCATCCGGTTCGGATCAGCACGTAGCCCGGGACTACGGAGCTTCCGCTGAACCGCCACGACAGGTAGGCGGCGATCCAACCCAGGGGCAGGATCACAAAGCCCAGCGCCCCGGCGTCGCCGGCGAGCAACCAGCCGGTCGTTCCGGCGACCAGGCCGACAACCGCAGGGCCGATCATCCGCAGGACCAGCGCCCGGGCCGGCGGCCGCACCAGCCGGATGCCGGCCAGGTCCGGAGGAGCGCCCAGCACCTCGGTGGCGACCTGCCACGCCTTGTCCCGCCTGGCAATCGGAAGCAGGACGCTGCTCTCCTCGGAGTCCTGGCCCTCCTTGGTGTAGCCGGCGACGACCAGGCTGAGGCTCGCCAGGCCGAAGGGCCGGCGAAGCAGGTTCTCGTCGACCGAGATGGCCTGCACCCGGCGAAGCGGCACCTGGGCCCTCCGCCGCTCCAGCAGCCCCCGGGTGATCACCAGGCGGTCCTCCTGCCGGCGAACGGTGAAGTCCCAGTAGACGAGGATCGTCAGGGCGACGCTGAGCAGGAGCGACAGCGCCAGCACGGAGGTCGCCAGGACCGAGATCACGACAACCAGGGAGGCTCCGGGCAGAATGCGGTCGGCCAGCGCGTTGAAGGCATCGAAGGAGTCCTCGCCGACGAACTGCTCCGCGTAACCGATCAGGGCCGCCAGAACCGCCACCCGGCCGCCGGTCAGCCCGGCAACCAACAGGTCCTTGCCGGTCAGCCGGGCGAGGGGCGGCGGCTCGTCCGCAGTCGCCTCGGCCGGCTCGAGCTCGCCGCCGGAAGCCCAGCCCCGGATGCGGTCCGCCTCCGCCGGCTCCACCGCCACCAGCGCCGCCTCGGTCTCTTTTCCGCCCACCGCCTCGATACGAAGCTCCACCACCCCGAACGCCCGGTGACGCAGCTTCTGGACCACGTTGACGCTCTGTACCCGCTCCCGGGGCACGACCCTTCTCCAGCGGCTGAGCAGGCCACCCTCGACCACCAGGGTGTTGCCTTTGATGTCGTAGCGGAAACGGGAGTAGCGGATCAGCGGCGCGATGAGCATCAGGGACCCGACCATGAGGGCGATCACCAGCCTCATCCGGCTACCCCCGGCGACGAGTAGCGGGATGATCCCGAGAATTCCCCGCCCGATGTCGTAGAGGAACCAAATGGGGACCGCCGCCGGGTGCAGCTTGCGGCCCTCGACGGGCTCGGTCTCGACCGGCGGCTCAGACGCTGGCTGTTCCTGCAACCTTGGAAAGGTCCTCTCTGATCGCCTCGGCGGTGGCCTGGTCCAGCCCGGGGATGCCGGCCGCCTTCCCGGCGGCGGTGTAGATGACCACCTGGGTCAGGTCGAACGCCCGGTCCAGCGGCCCCTGCCGGGACTCGACGAACTGGATGCGGTCGAACGGCACCAGCGTCTCGACGTGCCAGATCGCGCCCTTGGATATGTAGAGGTCGCGCTCCCGGATGGAGTAGCGCCAACGGCGGTAGGCGAGCTTCGGTACGGTAACCGCCGGCAGCAGCAACAGCGCACAGGCCGCCGCCGACAGCGCAAACGGCAGCTCGAGCACGGTGCCGGCGATCAACACCGCGGCGAGCGGCGGGATGACCAGCAGCACCCCCACCACCTGCCACAGCTTGCGGACGTTGGGGTCGAGGGGCTGTAGCTCCATCCGCTGAGGTTACCCCGAGTTTCATCCGATTCACAGGCTCCAAGTTCGTTGTAGGGTCGGTGGGAAATCGCCGTAGGGGGAAGGGAGCCATGCCGAACTACTGGATTGCCGTGAGCGGGGAAGCCAACTTCGAGAAAACCAAACAGCTGGGTTTCGAGCTTCAGGGCTTCAAGGCTCGCCAGCGGCGCAAAGCCGAGCGCATGGCGGACGGCGACAAACTCGTCTGGTACATAACGAAGGAGATGGCGTTTGCCGGCTACGCGACCATCACCGGGCCCTATTTCGAGGACCACGAGCCGATCTGGGAGGGAAAGAAGGCGGCTGAGGACTACCCGTGGCGGGTGCCGATCCGCAAGGATCTCGTGCTGGAGCGGGACGACTGGATCGACGTCGAGGGGATCGCCCGCCAGATGGCCTACGTATCGAAGTGGCCGCCGGAGCACTGGCGACTGGCCTTCCAGGGCAACCTGCACGAGATCCCTCAGGAGGACTTCGCGCGCATCAAGGCGGCACTCGAGCAGGCAGTGGCGGCCAAAGCGGAGGTCTAGAACGGCCTCCACCCAGAGCAGGACCGACTACTCGGCGACCCCCCTCTACAAAAAGCTCGGCATCAAGGAGGAGTCGCCGGTCCTGCTCGTGTCGCAGCCTCCCGGCTTCCTCCAGCTTCTTGGCCGCCTGCCGGAGGGCGCCGAGATCGTCGAGGCGCCGGGCGAACCGCTGGACGTCATCCTGCTCTTCGTAACCGGGCTTGGCGACCTCAGCGTCCGTTTCAAGCCGCTTTCACAGCTGCTCGTCCCGGCCGGGGGCCTGTGGGTTGCCTGGCCGAAGAAGTCCTCGAAGATCGACAGCGACCTGACCTTCGAGCTGGTGCAGCAGGTGGGCCTGTCCGGGGGCCTGGTGGACAACAAGTCCTGCACCATCGACCGGGACTGGCAGGCGCTGCGGTTCGTCTATCGCAAGAAGGACCGCAGTCGTCCTGGATCCGGCGCCTGATCACCTTCAGCCGGCTTCTGCCCATTGGATAAACCCGGCAATAAAGGGTCTGCCGGGTCCCCCGGGGCGCCGGCTCGTGGGGTTCTAAGTGCATGTACGAAGCCGGGGAACGGTCGACAAAGATTCAGGCTCATCCGAGAAGCCGGTGGCGGGTCACACCGGAGGGCCGCCGGTCCGGGGCGCTGGTCTGCGCCGTCGTGATGCTCATGTCCGCCTCATGTACGCCCGCCCTCCAACGCACCAGCCACAACTCCACTCGCCACGAGGGTCCAGAGCCCCTGATTGCCGAGATGGACCGGTGGAGCTGGAGTGAGATAGCGCCTAACCCCTACCCGTTCAAGGGTCCACTCACGACGACGGTGTGGACCGGACGAGAGATGGTCATCTGGGGCGGCG
>DATABX010000109.1:0-7682 GCA_036259335.1 Actinomycetota bacterium | reverse complement strand
ACTCCGGGGTCACCGCTGCCGCCGGCGCTGCCGCCTCCGCCGCCTCCGCCCCCGTTGCCTCCGCCGCTGCCGCCGTCACCGGCCGCGGTGGCGGTGGGGCCGTTGCCGTCGCCGCCTCCGCCGCCGTCGCCGCTGCCTCCGGTCGATGCGCCGGATCCGCCGCCGGATCCGCCGTCCCCCGAGCGGCCGGAGTTGGCCCCGTCGCCGGCCTTGCCGGTCCCGCCGCTGTCGCCGGTGCCGCCGGTCTCGACATCGAAGCTCTGGTCACAGTTGGCGTTGCCGCCGGTGCAGCTGACCTCGGCCATTGCGGTCATAGTCAGCAGGAGAAAGACGGCAAGCGCCAAAGCAACTGTTCCCAGGGCCCTGGATGCCTTCATATTCTTCCTCCCGCCGGTCGGTGCGTCGTCAAGTACAAGGTCCGATACTAGCCTAAAAGGGCAGCGAGGTCCGGGGCAAGGTTACGAGAATTTGGTCCGGCGGGGCCTCAGGGTGTGACCGGGGTGACTGTCGCCTCCCACTCGGCCCGTTTCGGCTCGCAGGAGCCTCCGGCGTTAACCGCCGGCCCCTTGGGCATGAACGCGGTGGTCTTCGTGGCGGCCATCTCGGTTACGACCGCCGCCCCGTCTCTAACTTCGAAGTCGACGGGCCTGACCTCCACGGTGTTGGTGGCTTCGAATGCTTCCGGGATCACGGTTCCGTCGGCCGCCCGGCAGGCGTTGCTGACCTCGGGCGGGAAGGTCTGGACGATGCGGTACACGCCGTTTTCGTAGGTGACGGTCGAAACCACTGCGCCGGCGTCGGGCTCGTCCGGGTTGGTAGCCGAGATCTCCGAGTTGCAGGGACGGTCCTCGCAGCCGGGGGTGACCGTCCAGATGCGTCGGATCTGGTTGCCCGGCTGGAAGGTGGTCTCCTCCTCGGTGGCGCCCACCAGGCGCGTCAATGTGTAGTTGAACTCCCAGGTGCCTTCCCAGCGGGCGGTCTCGAGAGTCGCCGCGTCGCCGGGGCTGGGGGAGGCGGAAGCGCTCGGCTCCGGTTCGGGAACGTTCTGCCAGCACCCCGCGGTGAGCAGGGTCCCCAGCGCGGCTGCTGCTAGGAGCCGGCGCCCGGCGCCTAGCCTCGCTGCCAAGGGTAGCGCTGAGGCGGTGGGGCAGGGGGAGGAGGCGGCGCTTCGGAGGCCGCCGGCTGCTCGGAGGCCTGGGTGGGCTGCGGCTCGGGGTCGGGAGTGGTTCTGTGGGGAGGGATCTCGGGTCTCCGGCTCGCCAGGTCCACCTGCATCTTGCGCACCGTCTCCTCCAGCCGCTGGATGCTGTTGGTGAACGCGTATCTCTTGGCAGCGAAGAACGGCACGTCCACCTGCATGATCCGGCCGCACTTGCGGCAGGTGATCCTCATGTCGATGCCGTGCTTGCAGTACTGGCTCATGATCGGCGGGGCCTTTCCGGCGTTCCGGCGTGGAACTCAAGCATAAGCCGCACTAGAGCAGCGGGCCGCGGCATTTGCGGCACAGCCCCTTGATGGTCAGGCTCTCGTTCCGGCATTTTCGGCACTTGGCCCAGTCGACCTGCGCCACGAAGCCCGGGGGCTCTGAGATGACCCCCAGCGACTGGCCGTGGTAGCGGGCCTGGACGTACTCGTTGCCTTTCCTGCGGTCCGCCAGATCCCAGACGTAGCTGGTGAACTCCTGTTCCTTCTTGAACTCCGGAACGTCGGATAGATCGACCTTGATCCACAGCATGTAACAAGGATAAATGCGGACGTAGTATCGGGTGATGGAACCGGACGATCCTCGGCGGGAGTGGCTTCCCTTCCGCTCCGGCGACCGTCCCCGGACCACCCCGGACGACCCCCACCGCCAGCTGACCCAGATAGCGCCGCTCGACCTGCAGGAGAGCGTGGTGGAGCGGGGCCGCCGGATGCCCGGGACCTACGTCTGCCCCAGCCTGATCTCGATGCCCGGGTCCCGGGCGTTCGTACTGGACGACTCGACGCCCACCCCGGTGTCGGAGGTTTTTATGATCGCCCGTGAGTTCGCCCACATCCACCCCTCCTACGACGGAAGCCTCCACATGGTGCTTCCGCCGCACATCGTCCGACAGGTGGTGGAGCGGGGGTGGGGGGAGCAGCACCCGGTGGCCAGGATGGGCCTCATCCCCGCCACTACGTTGATGGTCTACGGCCCGCGGGACGACGACGAGCTCGAGGTGGTCCTCATGCTGCTGCGAGCGTCCTGGAGCTTCGCCCGGGGGGAGCTGAGCGGGTGAAGCGGGGGCGGGCGCCGCTACCATGGAGGTTATGAACCCACCCAAGTCCTCGTACTCAACCGGCGATCCCTACGTCGACGAGCGGCTTCGCGACATGGTGTCGGATCTGAGTCCCTACGACGCCCAGATGGTGTTCGAGATGATGACCTCGGCCCTCGCTCTGGCGAAGGACCCGATCTCCCGGCTGGACCGCAAGATCGCCAACACCGCACTCAAAGAGATGCGGTACGCGTTCCACGTCTTCGCCCCCTACCGCAACGTCCGGAAGGTCACGATCTTCGGGTCTTCCCGCACCGCAAAAGGGCGCCCGGAGTACGCCCTGGCCCGCGACTTCTCCCGGACCATCGCCGACCGGGACTGGATGGTGGTTACCGGAGCCGGTCCGGGAATCATGGAGGCGGGGCACGAGGGCGCCGGCAGCGCACGGTCGTTCGGCGTGAACATCCTGCTGCCGTTCGAGGCCACGGCCAACCCGTACATCGCCGGGGACCCCAAGCTGGTCAACTTCAAGTACTTCTTCACCCGCAAGCTGATGTTCATCAAGGAGTCGGACGCCTTCGTGCTGCTGCCCGGCGGCTTCGGCACCCTGGACGAGGCGTTCGAGCTGCTGACGCTGATCCAGACCGGCAAGAGTGACCTACACCCGATCGTGATGCTCGATGTTCCCGACGGCACCTACTGGAAGTCGTTCGACCGGTACCTTCGCGAGGAGCTGCTCGCCCACGGATACATCTCGGAGAGCGACCTGGAGCTGTTCACCTACACCGACGACCTGAACCAGGCGGTGGAGGAGATCGAGCGGTTCTACCGGGTCTACCACTCGCAGCGCTACGTCAACAACCGCCTGATCTTCCGGCTGAACTCGATGCCCCCGGAGGAGGAGCTGGCGGTTCTGTCCAAGGAGTTCGACGACGTGCTCGAGGGCCCCATCGAGCCCGCCGGCCCGTCGGCCGGCGAGATCCGGGACAACGACTTCGTGGATCTGCCGAGGATCGCCCTGAACTTCGACCGGATCCACGCCGGGCGGCTGCGGATGCTGGTCGACCGTCTAAACGACACCGCGCCAAACTAGCCAGCGGTCGGGCGGTTAGATAGCATGGCGGCCATGAGGCGCAGACCGGGCGCGTTGCTGTCACTTCTCCTCGTCGCCTCTCTGGTTCCCGCCACCGGAGTCGAAGCGGCTCCTTCGCGCGCCAACCTACAGCGGGACATCGACCGTCTGGAGACCCAGATCTCCACGCTGGACGAGGACTACAACGACGCCCGGCTCAAGCTGGCAACCGCCGACCGCCAGATCCGCGAGCTGGGCATCGCCAAGGAGGAGGCGGACCGCCGGCTGCAGGAGCTGCGGAGAACCGCCTCGGCTCGCGCCGCGGCCTCCTACCGGATCGGCGTTCCGGACATGATCCTCGTCCTGTTCGGCTCGGACAACTTCAACGACTTCAACCGGCGGATGGGCGTGACCAGCCGGGTGGGCGACTGGGAGTCCGGCATCATGAGCCAGCTCGAGGTCGCCAACAACCGGTCGGAGGAGAAGGAGGAGGAGCTCCGCAAGGAGTCCGACCGCGCCAAGGCGCTCAGCAACTCGATCGCCAAGAAGCGCTCGGCGCTTCAGGACCGGGTCAACGAGCACCAGAGGTTGATGGACCGCATCGCGGCCCAGGAGCGGCAGCGCGCGGCCGCCGCCCAGGCGGCGACCCGGCGCGGCGCCCGGGTGCCCTCCACCACCCCGCTGATTCGCCAGGAACCGAAGATCGACGCTCCGCCGCTGCCCGGGTCGGGCAACGCCCGGGCGGCGCTGGCCGCCGGTTACGCCAAGATCGGCACGCCCTACTCGTGGGGCGCCGGGGGGCCGGCCGCCTTCGACTGCTCCGGGTTCACGAGCTACGCCTGGCGGGCGGCCGGCGTGTCACTTCCGCACTCGTCGCGGGCCCAGTACGCCGCCACCAAGCGGGTGGCCAAAGAGGACCTGCAGCCGGGCGACCTGGTCTTCTTCGGCAACCCGATCCACCACGTGGGGATGTACGTGGGCGGAGGAAACATGATCGATGCGTCGACCTACGGCAGGCCGGTGGCGGTGAGGTCCATCAACCGCCGCGGCTACGTCGGCGCCGGCAGGCCGGGAGTTTGACCGCCGAAAAGCTCCCGCTGATCCCTTGAAGGTAGCGATCATCGGGGCCGGTGCGATGGCCGGCGCCCTCGGCATCCACTTCCACCGATCCGGGCACGCGGTCGCGGTGTGCGCCACCAAGTTCGACGGCCACATCCTGGAGGCGATGCGCAAGGACCGCAAGCACCCGACGCTCGGGCACTGGATGCCCGACGGGATCGACTTTCACGACGACCGGCACTGGGCACGGGGTTTCCGCCGGGCCGACCTGGCGGTGCTGGCCGTCCCTTCGGTCGGAGTGCTTAGCACGGTCACGGTGGCGCTGGAGTACCTGGGCAAGAACGCGATCTGGGCGGTGGCGACCAAAGGGTGGGTAGCCGGCAGCGGCCGGCCGATGTCCGACTTCATCGAGGAGGTGTCGCCCGGGCACCCGGTAGTGATGCTGGTGGGCCCGTCGCTGGCCATCGAGATCGCGGCCGGCACGCCGACCAACCTGGTGTGCGCCAGCAAGGACCTGGCCGCGGCGACCACGGTCGCTTCGGTCATCACCTCCGGAAGCCTGCGCGGGTTCGTGAGCGACGACATCGCGGGCGTCGAGGTGGGGGCCGCGGTGAAGAACGTCCTGGCCATCGCCATCGGGATGTGCGACGGGCTGGAGGAGGTCAAGGGCAGCTCGATGACCAACACCAAAGGGGCGCTGTTCTCCCGGGGTCTCGTCGAGATGGGCCGGCTGGCGGTCGCCCTCGGCGGCCGGCAGGAGACGGTCCTCGGGCTGAGCGGCGCCGGGGACCTGTACCTCACCGTCGCCGGCGGGCGCAACGGGCGGTTCGGGCGGCTCGTGGGGGCCGGACTGGACCCGATCAAGGCGTTCGAGCACATGGGGACCACGGTCGAGGGCTTCGACAACACCCGCGAGGCGGTGCTGCTCGCCAAGCGGCACGGCATGCGGCTGCCGGTGGTGGAGATGACCCACTCGATTCTTTTCGGCGGAGCCGACCCGGAGCAGGCCATACTGGATCTTGTGCTTAGCCCCGTAGATCCGGACGCCTGAACCAGGCGGGAGACATGACCCTGCCCAAAGACCGAACCTACATCAAGATTTGCGGCATCACCCGGTTGGGTGACGCGCGGGCGGCAGTAAGCGCCGGGGCCAACGCCGTGGGCTTCATCTTCACGAGAAGCCTTCGCCGGATCTCCCCCGGTGAGGCGGCGGCGATAACCACCCACCTTCACCCGGCGGTCGACCGGGTGGGCGTGTTCGTGAACGCCACGCCGGAGCGGATCCTGGAGGTGGTCGACCGGGCCGGCCTGGATTGCGTGCAGCTCCAGGGCTCGGAGACCCCCGCCTACGTCGAGGATTTGCGCCGCCGCCGGCCCCGGCTCACCATCTTCAAGGTGATCCGCCCCACCTGCGCCGAGGACGTGAAGGCGGCGGCCGCCTACGCGGTCGACGCGGTCTTCCTCGACCCGCGAGATCCTCAGCGGCCGTTCGAGCCGGTCGAGCCGATCCCGCTCGCCTGGCTGGCGGACGTGCCGGCATCGCGGTTCGTGGTCGCCGGCGGCCTCGACGACGCCAACGTCGGGACCCTGGTCTCGGACCTGCGGCCCTGGGGGGTGGACGTCTCTGCCGGGGTCGAGTCGGCGCCGGGCAAAAAGGACGGGGTCAGGATCCGGGCGTTCGTCCGGGCGGTGCGGGCAGCGGAAGCCGGAGCGCCGGCGCGGTGAGCCTGGACCGCAAGCTCAAGCGAGCGGTTCAGCGGTTCGGCAAGCTGACGGTCAACCCGGTCGCGGTGGCGATGGTCCGATCCGGGCGCCGGATTCCGGCGGTCGGCCGGCACACCGTGATGACGCTCTCTACCATCGGGCGCAAGTCGGGCAAGCCGGTGACCACCCCGATGGGGTACGTGCGGGTCGACGAGGACACCGTCTGGGTGGTCTCCGAGCACGGCGCCCGCTCCGACTGGTACCGTAACGCCCGGGCCGCCGGCACGGTCCAGGTCCAGCTGGGTGAGACGATTCGCCCCGCCTCGGTGAGGCTGCTCCCGGACCAGGATCCGGCGGCGGTGCTCCGCCGGATGAACCGGCTGGTGGCGCTGGCGAACCGGGCGCTGTGGCACCACCCAGCCGTGGTGGAGATCAAGCTTTCTTGACCACCCAGTTTCGCGATCTGCTGGCGTCGCTGTCGGCGACCCTGGAGAGCGAGGGGTTGAAGGCTTTGGTACCGCTTCCGGCCAAGGCCGGCGCCACGGTCACGCCGGACCCGCCGCTGCCCGCCCCGCTGAGGGACCGGCTGAACGCCAAGGGAATCAGCGGCCTGTGGACCCACCAGGCCGAGGCGCTTTCAGCGGTCCGCCGGGCCGAGAACGTCGCAGTCTCCACCGGCACGGCAAGCGGCAAGAGCCTGTGCTTCAACCTGCCGGCGATCGAGAGCATCCTGGCCGACCGCCGGACCCGGGCGCTCTACCTCTACCCGACCAAGGCTCTGGCCCAGGACCAGCTGCGGGCGCTCCGCAGCTTCGGCCTCACCGAGGTTCTCCCCGCGACCTACGACGGCGACACGCCGGGCGACGAGCGGTCCTCGGTGCGGCGCTACGCCAACATCGTGCTGACCAACCCGGACATGCTGCATTTCGGCATCCTCCCGTCCCACCAGCGGTGGGCCGACTTCCTGGCCAACCTGAGGTACGTGGTGATCGACGAGGGCCACGTCTGCAAGGGGGTCTTCGGCTCGCACGTGGGTTGTATCCTCCGGCGGCTCCGCCGGATCGCCGCGTTCTACGGCGCCGACCCGGTGTTCATCCTCACCTCGGCGACGATCCCCAACCCGGGCGGCCTGGCGGAGCGGCTGGTAGGCGTGCCGTTCACGGAGGTCACCGAGGACGGCGCTCCCCGGGGCGAGCGGCTGTTCGCTTTCTGGAACCCACCCTTTCTCGACGAGCCGACCGCCACCCGGTCTTCGGCCAACTGGGAGAGTGCCCGGCTGATGGCCGCGTTCGCCAACCGCCACATCAAAACCATCGCGTTCGCCAAGTCGCGCAAGGCGGCTGAGCTGGTGGCCAAGTACGCCAAGACCATGGCCGCCGGCCCCGAGGTGGGCAGCCGGATCACCGCCTACCGTGCCGGTTACCTGGCCGCCGAGCGCCGGGTCATCGAGCAGAAGCTGTTCTCGGGGGAGCTGCTGGGGGTGGCGGCGACCTCGGCGCTGGAGCTCGGCATCGACGTCGGAGGCCTGGACGCGGTGGTGCTGAACGGGTTCCCGGGCACCGTGGCCCAGGTTTGGCAGCAGGCCGGGCGCGCCGGGCGGTCGACCA